>NZ_JAAGPG010000014.1:0-46085 GCF_017104665.1 Burkholderia sp. Se-20378
TCGATCGCCGCGCACGACCAGCCGCCCTATCCGGGCGATGTCGAGCTCGAAGAGCGGCTGTCGGCCGCGCTGCGCTGGAACGCGCTCGCGATGGTCGTGCGCGCGAACCGCGCGTACGGCGAGCTGGGCGGCCACATCGCGAGCTACGCGTCGGCATCCGACCTGTTCGAAGTCGGCTTCAACCATTTCTTCCGCGCAGCAACGGGCGACGGCAGCGGCGAAACTGGCGAATGCAGCGAACGCGGCACGGGCGGCGACCTCGTCTACTTCCAGCCGCATTCGTCGCCGGGCGTCTATGCGCGCGCGTATCTCGAAGGCTTCCTCGACGAAGCGCACCTGAAGCACTACCGCCGCGAGATCGCCGGGCCCGGCCTGTGTTCGTATCCGCATCCGTGGCTGATGCCCGACTTCTGGCAATTCCCGACCGGCTCGATGGGCATCGGCCCGATCAACGCGATCTACCAGGCGCGCTTCATGCGCTACCTGCAGCATCGCGGCCTCGCGAACACCACGAACCGCACCGTATGGGGTTTCTTCGGCGACGGCGAGATGGACGAGCCCGAATCGCTCGGCGCACTGTCGCTCGCCGCGCGCGAGGGGCTCGACAACCTCGTGTTCGTAATCAACTGCAACCTGCAGCGGCTCGACGGCCCGGTGCGCGGCAACGGCCGCGTGATCGACGAACTCGAGGCGCTGTTCGCCGGCGCCGGCTGGAACGTGATCAAGGTGTTGTGGGGGTCCGACTGGGATCCGCTGTTCGCGCGCGACCATGCAGGCGCGCTCGCCCGTGCGTTCGCCGACACCGTCGACGGCCAGTTCCAGACCTTCTCCGCGAACGACGGCGCGTACAACCGCGCGCGCTTTTTCAGCCGCGACCCGGCGCTCGACGCACTCGCCGCGCAGCTCACCGACGCGGAAATCGACCGCCTGCGCCGCGGCGGCCACGACGCACGCAAGCTGCACGCCGCGTATGCGCGCGCGTTGGCTCATCGCGGCCAGCCGACCGTGATCCTCGCGAAGACGATGAAGGGCTACGGCATGGGTACGGCCGGCCAGGGCCGGATGACGACCCACCAGCAGAAGAAGCTCGACGTCGACGACCTGAAGGCGTTCCGCGACCGTTTCCGGCTGCCGCTGTCGGATCTCGACGTCGAGCAGCTCACGTTCTACAAACCGGCCGAAGACAGCCCCGAGATGCGCTACCTGCACGCTCGCCGGGCTGCCCTGGGCGGCTATCTGCCCAGAAGGCGGATGGTGGCGTCGGAGGGGCTCACCGTCCCGCCGACGCCGGCCTGGGGTGCGTTCGCGCTGGACGCGGGCGGCCGCGAGATGTCGACGACGATGGTGCTCGTGCGCATGCTGGCCGCGCTGCTGAAAGACCCGGCGCTCGGCCCGCGTGTCGTGCCGATCGTCGCGGACGAAGCGCGCACGTTCGGCATGGCGAACCTGTTCCGGCAGGTCGGCATCTACTCGCCGCTCGGGCAGCGCTACGAGCCCGAGGATCTCGGCTCGATGCTCTACTACCGCGAGGACACGCGCGGGCAGATTCTCGAGGAAGGCATTTCGGAGGCCGGCGCGGTGTCGTCGTGGATCGCCGCAGCGACCGCGTACAGCGTGCACGACCTGCCGATGCTGCCGTTCTACATCTACTACTCGATGTTTGGCTTCCAGCGCATCGGCGACCTGATCTGGGCCGCCGCCGACCAGCGCTCGCGCGGCTTCCTCGTCGGCGCGACGTCGGGCCGCACGACGCTCGGCGGCGAGGGGCTGCAGCACCAGGACGGCAGCAGCCATCTCGCGGCGTCCACGATCCCGAACTGCCGCGCGTACGATCCGGCGTTCGCGTACGAAGTCGCGACGATCGTCGATGCCGGCATGCGCGAGATGGTCGAGCAACAGCGCGACGTGTTCTATTACGTGACGGTGATGAACGAAAACTACGCGCAGCCGTCGATGCCCGATGACGATCCGGCCGCGCGACGCGAAGGCATCCTGAAGGGCATGCACCGGCTGCCGTCCGGCTCGAACGCGACGGCGCGCGTGCAGTTGCTCGGCGCGGGCGCGATCCTCGGCGAAGTGCTCGCCGCGCAGCGGATGCTGAAGGACGACTGGGGTATCGATGCCGCCGTGTGGAGCGTCACGAGTTTCAGCGAGTTGCAGCGCGACGGGATGGAGGCCGAACGGCTGGCACGGCTTGGCGATGTGCCGCGTGGGCCGTACGTCGAAGCGATGCTTGCCGCGACGCAAGGCCCCGTGATCGCGGCGACCGACTACGTGCGCGCGGTGCCCGAGCTGATCCGCGCGTACGTGCCGCGCCGCTACGTGACGCTCGGCACCGACGGGTTCGGCCGCAGCGATACGCGCGAGGCGCTGCGTGCGTTCTTCGAAGTCGATCGGGGGAGCATCGTGCTGGCTGCGTTGAAGGCGCTTGCCGATGACGGTGAACTCGATGCGGCGATGCTGCACACGGCGCGCGATCGACTCGGCAAGACGGCGCGGCAGTCTTGCGGAGCGCCGTGGCAACGCTGAGCGCACACGCAATGTTGTCGAGCGCTTTTTCAACCGTATCAAGAATTTTCGTCGAGTCTCCACTCGACACATTTCCCGCGAGATAGTCACGGAACACGAGCACACAATTTGAGATGGTGGGCGAAGACGAATCGGTAGAATAAGTCGATTCGGCAGGAGAATTGCCCGTGACAACACCGAGATGTTTGAGCTTTTCGGAAGCGTTTCAAGCCAACATGACCGCGCTGCAGATGCCGGTTCCCACAACGCTATTCGCGACCCTGCAAACAGCGGTGGCGAGTATCGGCACGATGATGGGCGCGCTAAAGACGCTCGGTCCGGATGCGACGGTCGCAGAATTGCTTGGCGCAACCACAAAACTCGAAGTGGCAACCGTCACGGGGGCGATCCTCGGCAGCGTCTATCTGGGTGCGGTCATCGGTAGCCTGATGGTCGCGACAGATGCTGCGTCGGCATGCGGCATCCGCAAACACGGAGCAACCTGTCCTTGGCAGTCGCACAATGGGGCACGCGCTACCGCCTTGCGGTTCATCCGTTGATCATGGCTCAAATCCTGCGGCATCCCGAAGTTCTCGCGCCCGGCCCGCATAGCTATCTCGGATTGAAGGCAAACACGGCAATCCGGGGTGCGCGATGAAGTGGATTGTGGATCACTTGCTTCTCATCGTCACGGCGTTGATTTGCGCCGTCGTAGGATGGACCATCATCGCCGCGACCGGCGAGTGGTTTCCCACCCTGATGATGTTGATCGCGTTCGCTACGCTGTGGGGCGAAAACACACGCCTGCGAAAGCTACTGGAACAAAACGGCATCGACCCGAGAAGGCGGAAGCGGTAGCGAGTCGATTTGTCACGGCGATGAGCGGGGCGATATGCCTTTACCGCCGTGTTCGAACGCGTGGAGGTTGGCCTTGGTCATGCGGCGCCGCAGGTGAGACGCCAGTGCCGATCGTGCTCACTTCGTTTTGTGCGCATGCCGCCAACACCGCATGTGCCGTCAGCCGCATCGCGATGCGCTACAACGGCAGCGCATGCGTCGAAAGAATCTCCTTGAGCACCATGAACGAGCGCACCTGCCGCACGCCCGGCAGGTATAGCAGCTGCTCGGCGTGCAGCCGGTTGAAGCTGTCGTTGTCGCGTGTGCGCACCAGCATGAAGTAGTCGAACTCACCGGTCACCACGTGACACTCGACGCACCCCGACACTTTCTGCGCGGCCTTCTCGAACGCGGCGAACGCTTCGGGCGTCGAGCGATCGAGCACGAAGCCGATCACGACCAGCATCCCCGCACCGAGCGGCTTCGGGTCGAGCAACGCGACGATGCCGCGGATCAGCCCCATTTCCTTCAGCCGTTCGACGCGCCGCAGGCACGCCGGCGCGCTCAGCTTCACCTTCGCCGCGAGGCTCACGTTGGAGATCGACGCGTCCTGCTGCAGTTGCCGCAGGATCGCGCGGTCGATGCGATCGAGCACCGGTGCGGCATCGGCCGGCGGCGCGCTGCCTCGATCTAATTTCATTGCGTCATCCTCCATTTCAACGAATCGAAATTGTTTCTGCCGTTCTCGTATCGTCGATAACGTAGGCCGTCTCAATTTATTTCGCAAGCTCATTTCTCGCGCTTCTGCCTATCATTTTTCTCGTCGGGACACGGCCTGCCGGCCGCGCCCGAGCAAACCGATGATTCGCCCTGTCCACCGCTTTCCGGAGCACGCCGATGAACCTGCAACGTTTCCCCCGTTATCCGCTCACGTTCGGCCCGACACCGATCCAGCCGCTCAAGCGCCTGAGCGAGCACCTCGGCGGCAAGGTCGAGCTGTATGCGAAGCGCGAGGACTGCAACAGTGGCCTTGCGTTCGGCGGCAACAAGACGCGCAAGCTCGAATACCTCGTCCCCGACGCACTCGAGCAAGGCGCGGATACGCTCGTGTCGATCGGCGGCGTGCAGTCGAACCAGACGCGTCAGGTCGCGGCCGTCGCCGCGCATCTCGGAATGAAATGCGTGCTCGTACAGGAGCACTGGGTCAACTACGAAGATCCGGTGTACGACCGCGTCGGCAACATCCAGCTGTCGCGCATGATGGGCGCGGACGTGCGGCTCGTGTCCGATGGCTTCGACATCGGCATTCGCCGCAGTTGGGAAGAAGCGATGGAGAGCGTGCGGCAGGCGGGCGGCAAGCCTTACCCGATTCCGGCCGGCTGTTCCGAGCATCCGCTGGGCGGGCTCGGCTTCGTCGGTTTCGCGGAAGAGGTGCGGGCGCAGGAGGCGCAACTCGGCTTCAAGTTCGACTACATCGTCGTGTGCTCGGTCACGGGCAGCACGCAGGCGGGAATGGTCGTCGGCTTCGCTGCCGACGGTCGCGCCGACCGCGTGATCGGAATCGACGCGTCGGCCACGCCCGAGCGCACGCACGAACAAATCACGCGCATCGCGCGGCACACCGCCGAGCTCGTCGATCTCGGCCGGCCGATCACCGCGGCGGACGTGGTGCTCGACACACGCTACGCCGGCCCCGAATACGGGCTGCCGAACGACGGCACGCTCGACGCGATCCGCCTGTGTGCGCGGCTCGAAGGCATGCTGACCGATCCGGTCTACGAAGGGAAGTCGATGCACGGGATGATCGACAAGGTACGGCTTGGGGAATTCGAACCGGGGTCGAAGGTGCTGTATGCGCATCTCGGCGGTGTGCCGGCGTTGAGCGCGTATAGCGAGATTTTCCGGAACGGTTGAAGAAATCGACATGAAACGCCGGCGCGCCGTGGGTCGCGTGCCGGCGCCTTGATCGCGGCGATCGCCCTGATCGCCGCTGTTGCTGTGCCCTCTACACACCCGCCGTCCCGCACGCCATTTCTTCGGCTTCCAGCACCCGTCGCCTTTCCGGCCGCCGCTCCCCGTTTGTTGCAAATCGCTCGCCTCGGCGATCCGACTTTGCGCGTCCCTATAAAGACGAGTCCGACTCCGTTATTCGCTCATTCAGACCGAATTCCGACTGATTCGTACGCGTACGAATCTCTTTAGACGGCATTTAGTAGGCGTTCTATTTAAATCACGCCCCTGCTTCCCGAAAATTGATCCCGTCGAGTCAGCCGCAACGTTTCGCAAGCATTCGCCCGTCATGGCGACCAGCACGAAAGGCCCCGTTGCACTGCATCAGGTCGACCGGCACCCCAGGCAGCGTCTCCTTCGTCGATGGCTTTTCCCATGTAGTGGAAAGCACGGCCGCGAATCCGCTTCGGCCAGCCCCGCGGTATCGCGTCGCAATCGGAACGAGGGACGTCCATCACAATCGGAACGGCAGCAGAAGGGTATATGGACATTTCATTCGAACCACGGCACGCGCATGCCGCGCGTGCCGCCGGCGGTCTGATCGCGCGCATTGCTGACGTCGCACTGATCTCGTTCGGCGCGCTCGTCGCCGCGCTCGTGTTGCCTGGCTCGGACGTCGATCGGTTGTCCGAACTGGCCGCCGTCGCCTGCGCGGCGACCTTTGCGCTGATGCTGTTTCCCGCATTCCGCCTTTACCACGTGCCGGCCCGTACCCCCGCACACCGCACCGCGCTGCTGACCGCGTTCGCCTGGCTGACCGCACAGGCCGGCGCAGCGCTCGTGATGCGGGTGCTCGCGCCGACGCTGGCCATTCCGCTGCCCTGGTACCTGCTCTGGACGGCGACGAGCGGCATCGCACTTGTCGCATCACGCGTCGTCGCCGGCACGACGCTCGAACGAATCGGCCGCCCGCAGGAAAGCGATCGCCTCGTCGCGATCGTCGGCGCCGGCGCCCATCGCGACGCCGTCCTCGACCGCATCGCCAGTGTGCCGTCGGCCGGATTCCGCGCGGCGGCGATGTTCGATATCGCCAACGCCAACACGGCGAGCCCTGATGGCATGCCGCGCTTTGGCGATCTCGAGATGTTCGCCACGCATGTCCGCACGCACGCGATTCCCGAAGTCTGGCTCGCGCTGCCGATCGGCGAGGCGCGCATCGTGATGGCCGTACTCGACGCGTTCCGCGACGATCTCGTCAACATCCGCTTCATGCCCGACGTCAGCAAGCTCGCGATGTTCGACGGCGAGATGATCGACCTCGTCGGCGCACCCGCGATCAACCTGGTCGCGTCGCCGCTGTCGTCGCGCGCGCTGCTGCACAAGGCGATCTTCGATCGTGTATTCGCGGCCGCCGTCCTCGTCGGCATGGCGCCGCTGCTGCTCGCAATCGCGGCGGCAGTCCGGCTGTCGTCGAACGGCCCCGTGCTGTTCCGCCAGCAACGCAAGGGCGCGGACGGCCAGGCGTTCACAATCTTCAAGTTCCGCACGATGCGGCTGCACGACGCCGGCAGCGAAGTGCACCAGGCGACCCGCGACGATCCGCGCATCACGCGGGTTGGTGCATTCCTGCGCCGCACGAGCCTCGACGAGCTGCCGCAGTTCCTCAACGTGCTGCGCGGCGACATGTCGGTCGTCGGCCCGCGCCCGCACGCGCTCGAACATGACGACCTCTACCGGAAGATCGTCGACGGCTATATCCACCGCTACCGCGTCAAGCCCGGCATCACCGGATGGGCGCAGATCAACGGCCTTCGCGGCGAGACCGACCGCGTCGAAAAAATGCAGCGCCGCGTCGAAGCCGATCTCCACTACCTGCGCAACTGGTCGTTCGCCCTCGACATGCGCATCGTCCTGGCCACCGCCCTGCGCGGCTGGTCCCACCGCAACGCGTACTGATACGCCCGCGGCACCGCCACCGCGCGTCGCCGCACCACGATAAGGATGACTGATGACTTCCGCCATGATCGAGCGGGCTGGATCCGCACGTCCCTACCGCGTGCGCACGCTGCTCGCCGCAGCGGTCAGCGTCGCACTGTCTGCCTGTGCATTCGCACCCGGCATGCAGATGAGCGCACCGCCTGCCACCACCGACGGCCAGCCTGCCGGACACTCGAACGCAAACGGGAGCGCCCTTCCGTTCCGGATCACGGCGATCGACGCCAGCCTGATTCGCCAGCTCGACGCACAGGCCGCGCAGCAGCAGAACCTGCCATCCGACCGGCTGGTCGCCGCACCCGGCGCCTACCGTCTCGGCCCCGGCGACGTGCTGCAGATCACCGTCTGGGATCACCCAGAACTCGCGGCCGCGCAAGGCGCCGCCCAACAGAACGCACCACGTACGGCCGACCCGGTCGCCGGCTTCGTCGTCGATCCGCACGGCAGACTGGCGTTCCCGTTCGCCGGAAGCGTGCCGGTCGCGGGTCTCACGGCCGCCGCCGCGCAGGCACGCATCGCCGCTGCGCTGTCGCGCGTCTATCGCAATCCGCAAGTAACACTGCGCGTCGCGTCGTTCCGCTCGCAGCAAGTCTATATCGACGGCGAAGTCCGCACGCCCGGTGCGCAGCCCGTCAACGACGTGCCGATGACGCTCTACGAAGCGCTCGGCCGCGCGGGTGGGCTCGGCACGGCCGCCGACCAGAGCCGCATGACGCTCGTGCGCGACGGCGTGTCCTATCCGCTCGACCTGACGCGCATGCTGCGCGACGGCCGCAATCCGGCCGACGTCGTGCTGTCGGCCGGCGACCTGCTGCACGTGCCGGCGCGCAGCGACTACGGCGTGTACGTGATGGGCGAAGTGAACAAACCGTCGCTCGCAGTGCCGCTGCGCGACGGCCGGCTGACGCTGTCCGACGCGCTGTCGCAGGCCGGCAGCGTGAACGCGAATACCGCCGACACCGCGCAGATGTTCGTGATCCGCGGCTCGCAGACGGGCGATCCACAGGTGTTCCACCTCGACGCGCGCTCGCCTGTGTCGATGGTGCTCGCCAACGAGTTCGCGCTGCAGCCGAAGGACATCGTCTACGTCGACGGCAACGGCCTGGTGCGCTTCAGCCGCGTGCTGAGCCTGCTGCTGCCCGGCGTCAACGCCAGCGCCACCGCGGCGCTCGCCGTCAAATGAGCGCCATCGCCACGCTGCTCGTCGTGTGCGTCGGCAACGTCTGCCGCAGCCCGATGGGGCAAGCGCTGCTCGGCGCGCGCCTGCCCGGCGTCGACGTGCAATCGGCCGGCATCGGCGCGCTCGAAGGCCACCCTGCCGACCCGTACGCCATCGACCTGATGCGCGAGCGCGGCCTCGACCTCGCCACGCACCACGCACGCCAGGTGTCGTCCCGGCACGTCACGCGTGCCGACCTGATCCTGACGATGGACCTCGAGCAGAAGCGCTGGCTCGAGCGCCGCCACCCGTTCCTGTGCGGTCGCGTATTCCGCCTCGGCGGGGCCGCTCATGGTTTCGACGTACCCGATCCGTATCTCGGTCCGCGCGCGTCATTCGAACACAGCCTGCGGCTCATCGAGCACGGCGTCGACGCGTGGTGCACGCGCATCGCGCCAGCCTCCTCCCCCTCCACCCCGCTTTCCGGACCGAATCGATGACCTCTCCCGTTTCCCGCGAGCGATCGCACGATCGCGGCGCCGAGCTCGACCTCGCCGGCGTCGTCGACGTGCTCGCCTCCCAACGCTGGCTGGTCGCGCTGGCAACCGCCGCCTGCGTCGGCGCCGGCACGCTGTATGCGTTCCTTGCCCCGCCGCAATACCAGGCCGACATCCTGCTCCAGGTCGAGGACACCGGCGACACATCCACCGCGAAAAGCATGCTCGGCGACGTGTCGTCGCTATTCGACATCAAGTCGAGCGCCGCGGCCGAAGCGCAGATTCTCGCGTCGCGGCTCGTCGTCACGCGCGCCGTCGACGAGCTGCGCAGCTACATCGTCGTACAGCCGAAGCGCTTTCCGCTGGTCGGCGATTTCGTGTCGCGCTTCAACACCGGCCTCGCGCGTCCGGGTCTGCTCGGCTTCGGCGGCTACGCATGGGGCGAGGAAGCGGCCGAGCTCGCACGCTTCGACGTACCCAGGCCGCTCGAAGGCGAGCACTTCGAGCTGACGCTGCTAGACGGCCAGCGCTACCGGCTGACCGGGCCCGCACTGCCGTCGGCCGTCACCGGCCGCATCGGACGCCTGGAGACCTTCCCGACCGCGAGCGGCCCGATTGCGATCGACGTCGTGCGCATCGACGCGAACCCGGCCACCCGCTTCTCGCTCGTGCGCGAATCCCGCGCCGAGACGATCGACTCCCTGCGGCGCGGCCTCGACGTCCAGGAGAAGATCAAGCAGTCCGGTGTGATCGTCGCGACCTTGCGCGGCCCCGATCCGAAACGGATCCAGGCGCAGCTCCAGGCCGTGGCCGACCACTACGTGCGCCAGCACATCGAGCGCAAGTCCGCCGACGCGGCGCAATCGCTCGTGTTCCTCAACGCGCAGTTGCCGGTGCTCAAGCGCCAGCTGCAAGACGCGGAACAGCGCTACACCGACATGCGCAACGCGAACGGCACGATCGACCTGACCGAGGAAGCGAAGCTGATCCTGCAGCAGACGGCCGATGCGACCACGCGCCGCCTCGAACTGCAGCAAAAGCGCGACGAGATGGCCACGCGCTTCGCGTCGGGCCACCCCGACATGGTCGCGCTCGACGCGCAGCTCGCCACGCTCGGCCGCGAGCAACGCGGCTTCGAACATCAGGTTCGACGGCTGCCCGACCTGCAGCAGAACGCCGTGCGGCTGATGCTCGACGTGAAGGTCGATACCGATCTCTATACGGCGCTGCTCGCGAATACGCAGCAGCTCGAACTCGTGAAGGCCGGCAAGACCGGCAGCGTGCGGCTCGTCGATACGGCGATCGTGCCGGAGGATCCCGTGCGCCCGAGGCGGCCCGTCGTGATCGCGGCGGCCGCGCTGATCGGGCTCGTGTTCGGCATCGCGCTCGCCTTTGCCCGCGACTTCCTGTTCGGCGGCGTCCGCGATGCAGACGAGATCGAACGGCATCTCGACATCGACGTCTACGCGACGATTCCCGACTCGGCGGCGCAGCGGCAGATCGCGCGACGCATCGCGCAGCACGCACCGGGGCCCAACCTGCTGAGCGCGCGGCATCCGCACGATCCGGCCGTGGAAAGCCTGCGGAGCCTGCGCACCGCGCTGCGCTTCGCGATGCAGGGCGCGCGCAACAACGTGCTGCTGCTGACCGGCCCCGCACCAGGCGCGGGCAAGTCGTTCGTCGCCGCCAACTTTGCGGCGCTGCTCGCGGCCAACGGCGAGCGCGTGCTGCTCGTCGACGGCGACCTGCACAAGGGTCATCTGCACGATTCAATCGGCGTCCCGCGCGAACGCGGCTTCGCCGAGTTGCTGTCCGGCACGGCCGCGCCCGCCGACGTGACCCACCGCGACGTGGTGCCCCGCCTCGATTTCATCCCGACCGGCGCGGTGCCCGCGCATCCGTCCGAGCTGCTGGCCGACGAACGCGTCGCCGCGCTGCTCGACGCGTTGTCGGCCCGCTACGACGTCGTCGTGATCGATGCCGCGCCGATTCTCGCCGTGACCGATGCGGTCACGCTCGGCCGCCACGCCGGCACCGTGCTGCTCACGGCGCGCGCCGCGTCGACTCGCGTCGCCGAGCTGGGCGAAGCCGCGCGCCGCCTCGCGCACAACGGTGTCGCCGCAAGCGGCGTGCTGCTCAACGGCGTCGATCCGCACGTCGGCCGGTATGGCTCGCGCTACGGCGCCTATCGCTATACGCAATACCGATACGCGCCGCCGCGTTGCGGACTGGCATCGTCGGTCGGCCGCAAGGTGCGCGCGCTCGTGTCCCGCCGCCGCGGAGAGCCGCGATGAGCGATACCCGTCATCTCGAACATGTCGCGATACGCGATACCGCGCCGGCGGGCGCTTCCGCCACGACCGAATTGCGCGCCCGGCAAGCGCCCGCCCGTGCGGCGCGCCTGAGGATCGCGCTCGTTGTCGAAGCCGCGGGCGGCGGCGTGGCCGTCCATCTCGCCGACCTGATCGACGGACTGGGCGCAACCGACGGCATCGAACTGCACCTGATCGTGCCGCACGGCCCGCGTTTCGACGCAACGATCCTCGACGCACGCGTGCTGTCACGCTGCGCGAGCGTGCATGCGGTGCCGATGCAGCGCGCGGTCGGCTGGCGCGACGCGCTCGCAGTCGGCCACGTGTATCGCCACCTGCTGCGCATCCGTCCAGACATCGTGCACAGCCACAGCTCGAAAGCGGGCGCAATCGCACGCCTGTGCCCGGGGCCGTGGCGGCAGGTGTACACGCCACACGCGGTCTATACGTTGAACCCGACGCTGGGCAACCGCCAGCGCCGTTTCTACGGAACGATCGAGCGGCTGCTCGGCCGCCTGTGCACGCACCGGATCGTCGCCGTCTCGTGCGACGAAGCCCGGCACCTGAACGAAGCGCTCGGCATTCCAGCCGCGCGGATCGAGACGATCGTCAACGGCGTCCGACCGCCGGCGCTGATGCCTCGTGAGGAGGCACGACGGGCCCTTGGCATCGCGCGTGATGCGCACGTCGTCGGTTTCGTCGGGCGCTTCGATCATCAGAAGGGCGTCGACCGTCTCGTGCGGATCGCGCGCGGCGTGTATCGCCAATGCGGCCGCACCGTGCAGATCGTCGCGATCGGTTCCGGCGACTTCATCACGGCGGCCGCCAACGAGGCCGACGATCTGCCGCCGAATCTCCACGTCGTCGGCCGCGTGAACCACGCGAGCCGCTATTTCTCCGCGTTCGACCTGTTCGCGTTGCCGAGCCGTTATGAAGGCTTTCCCTACGTGTGCCTCGAGGCGATGGCCGCTCGTGTGCCGATCGTCGCCACCCGCGTGTCCGGCGCGACCGAGCTGATCGACACGCACGGCATCGGCGTCGTGGTGCCGAACGAGGACGACACGACGCGCTTCGCCCGCGCGATCGTCGCGCTCGCAAACGATCCAGCCGCACGCGACGCGATGCGTGCGAACTGCACCGCGACCTTCGAGCACTTCTCGGCCGAAACGATGGTCGCGCACACGCTCGACCTCTATCACACCCTTTCCCGACGAGGCCCGGCATGACTCCCCCTATTCACGTCGCGCTGCTGCATGCCTACAGCGCGCGCAATTCCGGTGACGGCCTGCTGGTCGACCTGTCCGTCGGCCTGCTCCGTGAAGCCTTCGGCGATGCTGTCCGTGTGTCGATCGTCGCAGCCGATCCGGCTTCGTTTCCGGCGTACGACGACGTATGCGGTGCGCCCGTGCTCGCGGAACGCGGCAAGAGCCGGCTGATCGGTGCCGCAGCTGCGGCACTGCCCATTCAAATGAACGGCAGGTTGAACACGCTGCGCGGCCTGCTCGACGAAGTCGACCTGATCGTCGGCGTCGGCGGCGGCTATCTGCGCGCACGCACGACCCTCGAAGCGCTCAAGCTCGAAGCCGGCCACCTGCTGCAAATGCGCGCCGTGCTCGCTTCCGGCAAACCCGCCGTCTATCTGCCGCAAAGCATCGGCCCGGTGCTGTCCTCTCGCGCCGTCGGCACGCATCTTCAGTCGCTGCTCGGCGCGTTCGATACGGTGTTCGTGCGCGACGATCGTTCCGCCGCCTTTCTCGCCGCGAATCCGAATACGCGGCGCGCGCCCGATCTCGCGGTGCTCGACTTCGGGCATCGCAGCGAGACCATCCTTCGGCACGCATCGCCGAAAAGCGACACCGCCCGCCATGTCGCCTTCGTGCTGCGCCGCGCGCCCGCGTGGAGTGCGAAACGACGCGCGCGCTATGACGCGTCGATCGCGCAGCTGGTCGAACAGGTGCGCGCGACGTGCCGGGTCAGTTTTGCGGTGCAAAGCACGGGGCGCGGCAACGACGATCCCGCGTACTACCGCCGCCTCGGCATTCAGGAACCGCTGACTCCGCTCAAGACGCTCCTCGAAACCGATCGGCCTGACGTCACGGTATCGGTTCGCCTGCACGGCGCGATGGAATCGATCCTGCATGGCGTACCCGCGTTCCACGTCAGCTACGAGCGCAAGGGCTTCGGTGCGTATGCGGACATGAAGCTCGGCGACTGGGTCGTCAACGGCGCGGATTTCGATCCGGCGCGCGTTTGCCGGACGATCCTCGCCCCCGGCGCGCCCCAGGCGTTCTGGGATGCCGCACAGGGCGGTTTTGCGCGCATCCGTGCCGCACGCGCACGCGTGATCGACGCGCTGCGTGCGGTCCATCGCGTCGATTCCGGCTCCGACGTCGAAACGAATGCCGAAGCCGACGTAAAAGCAACCGCAGCCATCGACGAGGCCGCGCCATGCTGACGCGCCTGCTCCTGCGCGGCCTGGCGCTCGGCCTGAAATTCGCGCTCGCGATCATCGTCGCGCGCACGCTCGGCTTCGACGCAGTCGCCGCGTACGGTCTCGCGGTCGCCGCTACCGTGATCGCATCGAAAGTGCTCGGCCTCGGCTTCAGTCCCGAACTCAACCGGCGGCTCAGCGAGTCCGATCCGTTGCCCGCGTTCGGCGCAATACGCGCCCTCTGCATCACATACGGCGGGCTGTACCTGCTGCTCATTGCGACGCTCGCCATCGCGACGGCCAACGGCGACGCCAGCCTGCTCGCCCACTTCGGCCTGTCGACACGGCTCGCGTGGTGCGTACTGTTCGTCGCGCTGTCCGAGCATGCGGCATTCGAGGCGAACGGCTGGCTGTTCTCGCTGCATCGACCGCGCGCCGGCTCGCTGCTGATGTTCGTCCGCACCGGTGCGTGGGCCGGCCTCGCATGCACGGGGCTGCTCGTCGGTGCGCTGCATTCGATCGAGTCGGTTTTGGCCCTGTGGTTTACAGCCAACGTGTGCGTCGTTGCGCTTTCGTGGTGGCGTATCGGCGCGGTTGCAAGCCACGCGCACGGCAGCCCGCAGACAGCTCACGCACCGGCCGCGCGCGAGCGCGGTGTGCTGTCGGTCTGGCGGCACGGGTTGCCGTTCTACGTAGCCGGCATCGTGCTCGCGTCGTTGCAATACGCGGAGCGGTTCATCGGTGGCGGCCAGTTGGGCGCCGACGCGCTCGGCCGATACGTGTTCGCGTGGTCGATCGCCAACGCGATTCAGGCACTCGCGTTCTCGACCGTCGTCGTGACGGCCGGCCCGCGGTTCGTGCGCGCGCTGTCCGACGCGCCGCACACCTTCTCCCGGCTCGCCGTGCGCGCGACGATCGCCAGCGTGGCTGTCACCTCGATCGCGGCGATCGCGATCCTTGCGCTGCATCGTGACCTGCTCGCGCTCGCGCACGAACCGGCCGCCACCGGCCAGTTCGCGCTGCTCGCGACCCTGCTCGCATCGTTCATGCTGCGCGGCGCGGCGGACGTGCTGTGGACGGCCGCCATCGCGCTGCGCACCGGCTGCGCGGTGATGCTGTCGATGATCGCGCTCGCGCTGTCGTACCTGCCGCTTGCGTGGAGCCTGATCGTTCACGCTGGCGCGATGGGAGCGGCCATCGCCCATCTCGCGGCAAGTGTCGGCATCGTTGCCACGCTGGCGCTGATCGTCGCGCGCACCGGCCGGTACGGCGCGGCCACACGCACGGAGGCGGCCCTGCATGCTGCGTAACCTGATTGCCGGCAGCCCGGCACTGAGCCGTGGCGTAACGCGCGCGGTCGGCGCAATGATCGTGTTCGTCTACTGGATCGTCTACGCCAAGGCCGGCGCGTTCCTGCCCGAGTTCGTATTCCGAGACGCCGAAAAGATCCAGAGCCAGATCGGCGGCGGCAGCACCTACGAGGGCACGTCGTTCGATGCGGTCGCGAAATTCTATGCACTGCTCGGGCCGGACGGCACGTCGTTGTTCGTGGCCGCGATCGGCACGGCGTTCATCTGGCGGATCGTCGGCGAAGGCCGCCGCGTCGGGTCGCTGGCCGCGATCATCGTGCTGCTGGCGCCGTGCGTGTTCTTCAACCTGTTCGTCGCGAGCAAGGACACCCTCGTCGTATTGATGGCGCTCGTGCTGGCCAGCACCGTGCAGCGTCGCGCGACCGTGTGGACCTTCGTGGCCGTCGTTGCGCTCTACGCCGGCTATGCGGCCGTCGTGCGCAGCTACTTCGCGCTGATTCTCGCGATCGGGCTGGCCGCGTTCCTGTTCCGGCACGTGTCATGGCGCGGCAGGACGGTGCTGACCGGCGCTGCCGCGATTGCACTGTTCCTGCTGCCGTCGGATGTGTACTACCTGCTTCAGCATCCTCGCGACATGGCAGCGGACTATCTCGCCTATGGTTCGCCGTTCGGCGCGCGCACGAGTTTCTACAACCCGGTCGTGCCCGATTCGTTCCTCGCCTTTTGCGCGAACTATGTGTATGCGGTGCTGCGATTGAATCTACCGCTGCTGTTCGACGTGGGCCCCAAGGAATTCGCGATGCAGCTGTTCGTGTGGATCGCGCTGGCCGCCGTGTGGCGCCGTGCACGGGATCGTGCGCATCCGGCCCGTGACCTGCTCGCCTGCGTCGTCATCGGTCACGTCGCGGTGTCGATGCTGTTCGAACCCGATCTCGGCAGCTATACACGCCACCTGTCGAGCGTCGCCTTGCTGTGCGCGCTTCAATTCGCGGGATTCGATTCGCGTGCCGGTCGACGCCGGCCGAAGCGCGATGCAGCGACGAACGGCACACGGCAACCGAACGCGCTCGCCCACCCATCACACCTGGACACGCCACGCTGAGCCCCACATGCAGACCTTCCCCATCCCATCCGGCTTCCTCCGAAACCTCCAATGCGCACGCGCCGTCGCGGCGCTCGCCGTCGTCGGCTATCACATGGGCGTGCTTCCGTTCGGGCAGGCCGGCGTCGACGTCTTCTTCGTCATCAGCGGCTTCATCATGTCCGTCGTCGCGCCACGCGAGGGGCGCGCGTTCCTGCGCAGGCGTTTGATCCGGATCGTGCCGCTCTACTGGCTGACCACGCTGGGCGTGTTCGCGATCGCGGTCGTGAAGCCCCAATGGTTGAATTCGACGACGGCCGGCCTCGACTATCTCGTCAAGTCGCTGCTGTTCGTACCCTACGTGAAGGAGAACGGCCATTGGGGACCGCTGAACCTCAACGGCTGGACGCTCGAATACGAGATGCTGTTCTACCTCGTCATCGCCGGATCGATGTGGCTCGTCCGCGCGCGTCATGCAACGACGTTCGCGGCGTTCGCGCTTGCGCTGTTCTGCGCGTACGTGGCCGTCGGTGGCCCGGCAGGCGAAGTCGTCGCTCACCTGGGGCAACCGTTCGTGCTCGAATTCGGGCTCGGTGTGCTCGCCTGCCGCCTGCTGGAAACCGGCATCGCCGGGCGTCTTCCTCGCTTTGTCTGGTTCGCGGCGGCCGCAGCAGCGCTCGCGACGATACCGCTCGCCGGCACCCTGTCCGGCACGCCGGCCGGCTTTGAACGTGTTTTCTGGTGGGGCATGCCGGCCTGCATGCTGATCGTCGCTGTGATCGCGCTCGATCTGCAGGGATGGTCAATCCGGAACACGATGCTCGCCCGGCTCGGCGATGCGAGCTATTCGATCTATTTGCTGCATCCGTATGTGATCGGCGCTGCGAACAAGATCGTCGGCGTGCGTCTCGATGCCGGCACCTGGTCGGGCATGGCGGCCGTACTCGCGACGCTGGCCGCTGTTTGCGCATGCGGCTATGCCTGTCATGCGTGGATCGAGCGGCCGATGCTTGCTGCGTTGAAGCACCGGATATCGGGGAAGCGCCGCGCATCGGCGTCTTGAGCACGGATGCAATTGCATCGAAGAATCTGACAGGAATGAATGATGGGAACAAGTTACTCGTACTCGTTCCATATTCATCCCGAGGGCCATTTCGTAACATCGTCGGCAATCCAAACGGCCGATCGAGAGACCATGCATCGGCTGACAGGCCCATCCGTTCGAGGTCGAAAATTCGCTCTGTCCGTTCTCTGATCGCCGTGCCCGGGCCGCCCCCGACGCCGGTGCAAGCACCCGTTTCTCCCCGCACCACATCAGTGTCCCCGCGCCGTGCCCGGTCGTTACGTCGATCGGGGCAAAATGCCGGAAAGCTAGTCGGCCCGTTCCGCATCGCATGCCTGACCGGTCTCGCGCTGTCGCTTCACGGTGTCTCGCATGCGCAAGTCCAGGTCCCCAATGCGGGGCAGTCATTGCGCGACGTCGAAACGGTCCGCCCGACATTGCCGGCCCCCGCCGCACCCGACCTCGCGATTCCCGCACCGGGCAAAGAATCCGCGCCCGCGACACCAGATGGACCACGCATTTCAGTCAGCGCGTTCGACATCGAAGGCAACCACGCAATCGACGCCGCGCCACTGCACGCGTTGCTTGCCGATCTCGTCGGCCAGGCGCTCGACTTCGCCGCACTGAACGAAGCGGCCGGCCGGATCACCGCCTACTACCGCAAGCGCGGCTACGCGCTGGCCCGCGCCTACCTGCCGCATCAGGACATCGAGAACGGCGTCGTCCGCATTGCCGTCGTCGAAGGCCGCTACGGGCAGGTCGAACTGCACAACCGCTCGCGCGTACGCGACGGCGTGTTGCGCCAGCCGCTCGGCGCCGTGCAGGCAGGCGACATCGTGCGCGGCGCGGATCTCGAACGCGCACTGACCTTGCTCGACGAACTGCCCGGCGTCGCCGCGAAGGGCACGCTGCGTGCCGGCCAGCAATCCGGCACGACCGACCTGCTGATCGATGTGGACCCCGGCCCGTTTGCCACCGGCTCACTCGAATTCGACAACTTCGGCGATCCGGTTACGGGCCGTTATCGCGCCACCGGGGCCGTCACCGTCAACTCGCCACTGCGGCTCGGCGACCAGTTCTCGCTGCGCGGCCTCACCAGCAATACGAACCAGCAGTACTACCGCGCCATGTACCAGGTGCCGGTCGGTCCCGCGTCGACCCGGATCGGCGTCGCTTTCTCCGACATGGGCTACCGGCTCGGCAAGGAAATGCGCCCGCTCGGCTATCACGGCCGCGCGAGCGTGCGCAGCGCGTTCGTCACGCAGCCGCTGCTGCGCAGCCGGCGCGCGAGCGCCAGCACGCAGGTCATCTACGAGAACAAGCACCTGCGCGACGACTACGGCGTGTTCGAGCTCGTCAGCGACAAACGCGTGGACCTGTGGTCATTCGTCGTCACGGCGAACAGCAATGACGAACGGTTCGGCGGCGGTCGGAACGTGTTCTCGGCCACGCTCGGTATCGGCCGGATGAGCGGTAACGATCCGCTCGGCATGAACCGGTTCTCTCACACGCTCGGCAGCTTCGCGAAGCTCAACGTGAACGCGATGCGGCTGCAGGCGCTGGGCTCGCGGCTGCAGTTGACCACCCAATTCAGTGCCCAGCTCGCATCGCGCAATCTCGACTCATCGGAAAAATTCATCCTCGGCGGCCCGTACGGTGTGCGCGCCTACGCACTCGGCGCGGGTAGCGGCGACCAGGGTTGGCAGGCGAGCGCCGAGCTGCGCTATCTCGTCGCGCCCGGCTGGCAGGTCAGCACGTTCGTCGACACGGGCCGGATGCAGATCAACAAGCAGCCGTGGATGCGCGACGAACTCAACACACTGCAACTGTCGGGCACGGGGGTCGGCGCGAGCTGGTACGGCGCCAGCCGGCAGATCAGCGTCACCGCCGCCTGGCCGCTCGGCAACGCGGACCGCACACAGTCGGTCACCCGCGCCCCGAGTGTCTGGTTACAGGCCGCGCAGTATTTCTGAGCGGCCGGTAACGCGGTCTGGCCATGGCTTCGCGTCGGCCGGACCACACCGGCGGGCAGCCTCGCTGCCCGCACCCGAAGGGGCGGGGTCATCCGCCCATCTGCTTCGATTCGTCGCGCACACGGGCGAGGTCGTGCCGGCGAAGCGAACCAACCATGAGGAAACAACAACGATGAACAAGACCTATGCATTGGTGTGGAATGGCGCACAGCGCTGCTGGAGCGCGGTCGGGGAAACCGCGCGCCGCCGCGGCAAGGCGAGCGGCGGCAAGCGCGCCGCCATCACCGCCGTCTCGTTGCTCGGTTTCACTGCGCTGCCCGCGTTCGCACTGCCTTCCGGCGAAGCGATCCTGTCCGGCAAAGCCGACATCCTGCGCACCGAAGACGGTCGCACGATGAACATCAATCAGCACACCGACAAGCTCATCACCAACTGGCAAGACTTCAGCGTCGGCGGCGGCGAGCGCGTGTCGTTCCATCAGCCGGACAGCCAGTCCCTCGCGCTCAACCGCGTGATCGGCACCAACGGCAGCCGCATCGACGGCCAGATCAGCGCCAACGGCCGCGTGTTCCTCGTCAACCCGAACGGCGTGCTGTTCGGCTCCGGCGCGCAGGTCAACGTCGGCGGCCTCGTCGCGTCCACGCAGAACCTGTCGGATGCCGACTTCCTCGCCGGCAACTACCGCTTCTCCGGTTCCTCGACGCAATCCGTCACCAACGACGGCACGATCACGGCTGCCGACGGTGGCAGCGTCGCACTGCTCGGCGCACGCGTGGCCAACAACGGCGTGATCCAGGCGAAGATGGGCCGCATTGCGCTCGGCGCAGGCAACGCGTTTACCGTCAACTTCGACGGCAGCGGCCTGCTGAACCTGCAAGTGAATGGCGGCGCAGTCGATGCACAGGCATCCAACGGTGGCCTGCTGAAGGCCGATGGTGGTGAAGTCCTGATGACCGCGCGCGCGGCGGGCAATCTGCTCGACGCCGTGGTCAACCACACCGGCACGATCGAAGCGCGCGGCCTGAATGCGCGCGGCGGCAAGATCACGCTCGACGGCGGCACCGTGAAGGTCGGCGGGAAACTCGATGCAAGCGCAGCCGATGCCGGCGCACCGACGGGCTCGATCCTGACCCGCGGCGAGCGCGTGGACGTCGCGAACGATGTGCAAGTCGACACGCGGGCGGGCCATACCGCCGGCACGTGGACCATCGAAGCGGCCAACGCAAGCGTCGGCGATACGGCCGGGGCATCGAATGCGCGCGGCTTCAACAACAACTCGAATATCACGGGCAACGAGGGCGTCGGCCATGGCGGTGGAGGTTCGAGCACGTCGAACGCCTCGATCGCGGCAGATACGCTGTCGCGCAACCTCGGTACGACCAACGTCGCGCTGACCAACACGAAGCATGACCTCACGGTCGGCGGGCCGGTTTCGTGGTCGAGCGACAACACGCTGACGCTGACCTCCGCCACCGGCAACGTCAACCTGCGGAAGTCGTTGTCCGCCTCCGGCAACGATGCACGCCTGCTGGTCAACGCCGCGAACCGCATCGACATCGACGACGCCGTGACGCTGACCGGCCGAAATGCCCATCTCGAACTCAATTCGAAGGCCGGTCATGCGTTGTCCAAGCAGGCCGTCGTCACGCTGTCCGGCCGGAACGCGTCGTACCGTTCCAATGGCGACGACTACACCGTGCTGCACACGCTCGACGATCTGCGCAACGTCGATGCGAACCTTGGCGGCCGCTACATACTCGGCAATGCCATCGACGGCAACCACGCCAGCTTCCGCAGCATCGGCGGCACCCGCTTCTTCAACGGAAAGTTCGATGGCCTTGGCAACACCATCAGCCGCCTGAACATCACCAACCCCGGCTTCAACGCCGTCGGCCTGTTTGCGGCAAACACCGGCTGGATCGGCAACCTTCGGCTCGATTCCCTCGTCGCAAACACCACGGGTGCACGCTACGCCGCGGCGCTTGGCGGTCTCGTCGGCATGAATGTCGGTGGCCAGATCAGGAACGTCGACGCGACGAATATCACGGTCAACGGCAACGGCAGCGCGTCCGGCATCGTCGGTGGCCTCGTCGGGCGCAACCTCCGCGGCACCATCGAGAACGTTCGCTTCGCGGGCAAGGTGTCCGGACGCACGGATAGCCTCAGCGTCGGCGGCCTCGTCGGTCGAAACGACGACGGTACCCTGCGCAACGTTTCTTCCAACGCCACCGTTTCGGCCGGCATCGGCGGCTACGTCGGCGGCCTCGTCGGATACAACAGCGGCACGATCGAAAACGCGACCGCGAGCGGCAACGTCACGGCTGAAAAATACGCGACCGTAGGTGGACTCGTCGGCACGAACGCCGCCGGCGGCGTCATCCGCAACGTATCGACCGACAACACGCTCGTGGCATCCGAATCGTTCATCGGCGGTATTGCCGGCGAAAACGAAAAGGGAGGCCTGATCGAAAACGCCTCGTCATCGGCCACGATCGGCGGCCGCGACTCGAAAGGCGGTCTCGTCGCCATCAACCGGGGAACACTTCGCGCATCGCATTCGCGCGTGACGTTGAGCGGCAGCCCGACCGACTTCGGCGGTCTCGTCTGGTTCAACGAGGGCGTCATCGAATCGAGCTCGGCGTCCGGGCCGGCAGCCAATTATCCGGCGGTCAAAGTCAATATCGGTAAGGTCGACGACAAGACAGCCATGTTGTCCGTGAAGTAACCATCGCGTTTCGGATCGGTCATGCCGTAACGGCGCGGGGCGGCGCACGCGCACTTCCCCGCGCATCCGATCCGTTCAACCGGGGCATCTGGATGCCGTGCGCATCGAGCGGATGATCCGGTCATTTCGTGCAAATCAATCCAGTCATCAGGACGTCACAACCATGAACAAGACCTACGCATTGGTGTGGAATCACACTCAGGGCACCTGGACGGCGGTCGGGGAAACCGCACGCCGCCGTGGCAAGACCGGCGGCAAGCGCCTCGCCACTGCCGCCGTCTCGCTGCTCGGCCTCGCCGCCCTTCCGGCATTCGCCCTGCCCAGCGGCGAAGCGATCGTCTCCGGCAAGGCCGACATCGTACGCACCGACAACGGTCGCACGATGAACATCAACCAGCACACCGACAAGCTCATCACCAACTGGCAGGACTTCAGCGTCGCGAATGGCGAACGCGTCGCATTCCACCAGCCGACCGACCAGTCCCTCGCGCTGAACCGCGTGATCGGCACCAACGGCAGCCGCATCGACGGCCAGATCAGCGCCAACGGCCGCGTGTTCCTCGTCAACCCGAACGGCGTCATGTTCGGCGCCGGCGCGCAGGTCAACGTCGGCGGCCTCGTCGCGTCCACGCAGAACCTGTCGGATGCCGACTTCCTCGCCGGCAACTACCGCTTCTCCGGTTCGTCGTCGCAAGCTGTCGTCAACGACGGCACGCTGACGGCCGCCGACGGAGGCGGCATTGCGCTGCTCGGTGCACGCGTGACCAACAACGGCGTTATCCAGGCAAAGCTCGGCCGTGTCGCGTTGGGCGCCGGCAGCGCATTCACGGTGAACTTCGACGGCAACCGCCTGTTGAGCGTGCAGGTCGACGGCGGCGCGGTCGATGCGCAGGCGTCCAACGGCGGGCTGCTGAAGGCCGACGGCGGCGAGGTCCTGATGACTGCGCGTGCGGCAGGCAATCTGCTCGACGCCGTGGTCAACAATACAGGTGTCGTTGAAGCCCTCGGCCTGACCGGACACGGCGGCAAAATCACGCTCGATGGCGGTACCGTGAAGGTCGGCGGCACGCTCGATGCAAGCGCAGCCGATGCCGGTGCGCCGGCAGGGTCGGTCACGACCCGCGGCGAGCGCGTGGTCGTCGCGAACGATGTGCAAGTCGACACGCGGGCGGGCCATACCGCCGGCACGTGGACCATCGAAGCGGCCAACGCAAGCGTCGGCGATGGCAGTGGCGCTTCGAGCACGTCGAACACCTCGATCGCGGCAGATACGCTGTCGCGCAACCTCGGTACGACCAACGTCGCGCTGACCAGCACGAAGCACGACCTCGCGGTCGGCGGGCCGGTTTCGTGGTCGAGCGACAACACGCTGACGCTGACCTCCGCCACCGGCAACGTCAACCTGCGAAAGTCGCTGTCCGCCTCCGGCAACGATGCACGCCTGCTGGTCAACGCCGCGAACCGCATCGACATCGACGACGCCGTGACGCTGACCGGCCGAAATGCCCATCTCGAACTCAATTCGAAGGCCGGTCATGCGTTGTCCAAGCAGGCCGTCGTCACGCTGTCCGGCCGGAACGCATCGTACCGTTCCAATGGCGACGACTACACCGTGCTGCACACGCTCGACGATCTGCGCAACGTCGATGCGAACCTCGGCGGCCGCTACGTACTCGGCAATGCCATCGACGGCAATCACGCCAGCTTCCGCAGCATCGGCGGCGACGCCGAATTCGCCGGCACGTTCGACGGCCTCGGCAACACGATCGGCAGGCTGTCGCTCTTCAATACCGCATCGAACGTCGGCCTGTTCGCGGCAAATACCGGACGAATCACGCATCTCGTCCTGCGCGACATCACCGTGAAAGCCTCAGGCTCGCACGGCGCCGTCGGCACGCTGGCCGGCTACAACACCGGCTCCATATCGGACATCGTCGCGCACGACATCTCCGTCCAGTCGCGCGGCCGCTCGATGGTCGGCGGCCTGGTCGGTTCGAACCGCGGCGGCACGATCGATCACGCAAGCGTGTCGGGGCAGATCGACGGCGACGGCGACACGATCGCGATCGGCGGGCTCGTCGGCGAGAACGTCGATCGGGCAGGCAGGACCGCTGCGATCCGGCACGTTCGGGCGGACACGCGTGTTTCCGTTGCCGGCAGCGGCATGGCGGGCGGCCTCGCGGGCATCAACTCGGGCCGGATCGATTCCGCATCCAGCGCGGGCACGGTCGTCGCGACCGGCGATTCGGCCACGGCCGGCGGGCTCGTCGGCATCAATGACGGCGGTGTCATCGTGGAGTCGTCGTCGACTGCGTCGGTCGAGACGCGCGACAACGCCATCGCGGGCGGTCTCGTCGGCGTCAACGCCGGTACCGTTCTCTCGTCGAGCGCGACCGGTGCGGTCAAGGTCGGTCACGGCAGCTTCGCGGGCGGCATCGCCGGCTTCAACTTCGGCAAGCTCGACGGCGTGAGCGCCGGCGGCAACGTCACGGCGGGCGACTTCAGCCAGGCCGGCGGACTCGTCGGCTCGAACACCGGCGAGATCACGTCATCGCAGGCAACCGGCAACGTGACGGCAGGCGACGCGAGCCTGGTCGGCGGGTTTGCCGGATACAACGCCGGCATGATCAGAGCCGCGTCGGCGACCGGCAGCGTGAACGCCGGACGGCGATCGTCGGCTGGCGGCCTTGCCGGCGCCAACGATGGGGATATCGTCATGGCCTCGGCCGCAGGCGCCGTCACGGCGGGCGACGATAGCGCCGCCGGCGGGCTCGTCGGCGACAACCGGGGCAAGATCGACGCATCGCGCGCGTCCGGAGCCGTGCGCGCCGGTCGCGACAGTACGGCAGGCGGCCTCGCGGGAACCAACCACGGCACCATCGATGCGTCCCGCGCATCCGGCAATGTCACGGCGGGCAACGTGAGCCGCGTCGGCGGCCTCGTTGGCGACAACAGCGGGCGCATCCGTCAATCGCACGCGTCGGGCAACGTGTCTGCCGGTCGCCATGCCGAGATCGGCGGCCTGGCGGGCCGGAACACCGGGTCCGTCAGCGCATCGTCCGCAACGGGCGATGTCCGGGCAGACGATCAGTCCGATGCTGGCGGCCTGATTGGCCTGAATTTCGGGACTATCGAGCAGTCGCAGGCAGCGGGCAGCGTTGCCGCGGGCGTGAGGAGCCGGGTCGGCGGGCTCGCGGGCCATTCGACCGGCACCGTGTTCGGGTCTCGCGCAACAGGCGCCGTGCACGGTGGCGATTTCAGCGACGTAGGTGGCCTGGTCGGGAGAAACCATGGAACCATCAAGCAGTCGTCGTCGAGCGGCACCGTTTCCGCTGGCCTGCTTGCGACGCTCGGCGGCCTCGTGGGCACGAACGTCGGCTACGTCGGTCAATCGTCGACCACGAGTCGCGTCGCGTTCACCGGTAACGCGGGCCAGCGTTATGGCGCGCTGGCGGGGGTCAACGAGGGTGAACTGGTCGGCGACACGGCTTACCGGTTCGACGCGTCGATGCCGCTCGTCGGGTCCCGTCTCGCGTCGATCGATCGCTAGGCGCCGACGATAGCGGAAGCCGCTCGCAAGACCAGCGAGCGGCTTCCGCGAGTGCCAGGCGCGGCCGACTCGCGATCGCATCGCGGTAGCGTCTCGATGCGGTTTGCGACGAGGCGGTTTCGGCCGCCGCCCGATGCCTTCGCGATTCCTTTTCTTCATCCGGCACGCCGATGATTCGGCCTGTCGGAATCCTGAAGAACCGGCACGACAGCCAACGTGCACGGGCAGATGCCCACACGCTCGAAGTCAGAAAATCGCTTCGCTCGCGGCTTCCCCGTCCGTTTTTCATCCGCGGTACGGTTCATCAGGCGATCGCCTTACCCGACGGCAAACCTTCGGCCACGCTTCATGCCCACGCCATGCCCGACCCCGGCCGCACGCTTCATCCGTCCGGCATCGCACTGTCGCTTCCCGATCTCCCGCACACGCAGGTGCCGAATGCCATGCAGTCGCTGCGCGACGTCGAAACCGTCCGTCCGGCACGCCCTGCGACGACGTCGTCCCCAAGCCAGACTTACGGCGCACTCGCGGGAATCCACTACAGGGCGCCGAGCTGCAATTGCGCGAACAGCAACCGTGTCGCGTTGGTCGGTAGCAACCGCGGCCTCTTGAAAGACCAAGTGGGGGAATGGACGAAGGCCAGCGCGGGGAAGCACAACGGCAAGCCGGCCTCCGCCGCAGCAACATACCGGGTTCCGGTATGGCCCTCAACCGATACGGTCGTGTACGACGCGTTTTTTAAAGAAATTCGTTCTTGTCTCATTTCCACGCGGCCTTGAAACGACAAGAATTTAGCGTTTGGTATTCGCCCTCCAGCCGAAGGCGTGGCGATCAGTCGAATCCGGTCAACGCTCGGCCATCATTGTTCAGGAAAGGGGAAGTAGATGAGAATCGGAATGTCCGCCGCGTATCGTGCGTGTTTGATGATCGGGGCACTCCTGCCCGCAACGGCGTGGGCGGATGTGAAATGCTACAACATAGTCGACGGTATTAAGACTGACCAGCCGTCGGTCGCGTTGATCCCGTCCATGTCCCCTCCCAGCTTCAGCCCGTTGGTACCTGTTGGCACGGTATTGATCCGGCAGGAACTGCTGTCCACAGGAAAAGCCTTTACGCTGCATTGCGACGGTAGTATCCGGAATACTCAGTTCACCCGGGAGGGTGTACAGGGCCAGTACAACACGTGGCCAACCAATGTCGCCGGAATCGGTGTGCGCATTCAGTTTACCGGGAGCGGCGGCGGTATCGGCGAATGGTGGCCGTACCGCAACGACTCCATGAATGTCATTACCGGCGAATACAATGGCAACCGAAAATTGCTCGTCGAGTTTGTAAAGACGGGGCCCATCAGCGCAGGCGGGGCACTTGTGGGCGAAATCGGAGCCGGCTGGGCTCGCGACAAATTATTCAAGTTCATGTCATTCCGGGTTGCCGGCGGCGGCATCACCATCACGCCCCGCGTGCCGACCTGCAAGGTCCGGGAGAAGACGCTCACCGTGCCGCTCGGCGACATCGCGGCCTACAAGGTCCTGCCGACGGTCGGTTCCACGTCGGAGGCGAAACCCTTCAAGATCGTGCTGGATTGTGACGGCGGCGAAGAAGGCAGCATCACGAAAACCTACATGACGCTGACCGACGTGAACAACAACGCGAATCTCAGCGATACGCTCACGCTGTCGCCCACCGAGACCTCCGCGAAGGGGCTGGGCGTGCAGGTGCTGAACGGCACGAAGCCGGTCTCGTTCGGACCGGACAGCAGCGTGACCGGCAACCCCGGCCAGTTCTATACGGGCACGACGCAGAACGGCGTACTCGAGATTCCGCTGAGCGCGCGCTACGTGCGTACCGGGATCATGAACAGCGGCACTGTGAACGCGCGCGCTTCGTTCACGATGAATTACCAGTAAGCTGCGTCGGGCCGCCGTCGGCGCCCGTCACACACGCTCGGCCGCATTCGTCGGCCGACATCCGCGCTTTATCGCTCATCGCTCAGGCATGCGTGCCGAGATGGTGGTTACCCCCTCTCCTTCTCACGCCCCTTTCGCCTCCGGTTCGCTTCGCGCCGACGTATTGCACCCACCTGATCGAAACGTCGATCGTGCTATCCATCACGACCGATTTCCGACCATATTGATTCGCCATCCAAATCAATATTGGATGACCAATTTTCCATACATCCCGACCAGCCATCGCCGATCAGGCTTGCATCCCTGATACAGAATCGGACCGCATGCGCGCACATCGTCAAATCTGGCTAACACTCTGGCGCAAACGCTCGAACGCCCCGGGAAAATTCATTAACTAGTACGTGTACTAGTGATTATTGAACTCTATTCGATCTCGTCCAATTTCCTCGATTCCGGCGAATTTCGATAATTGACACCGAAATGTAAGGCACTGCTCACCAGCGAAACAGGCGGGCAACGCCTCTACCTTTCACCCTGTCAACTTATCGTTAGAGAACGAGAATATGAAAATCGCAACGCGCACTCACCTCCTTTCGACGCTTCTGGCTGTGGCAGGCCTCGGCCTGGCGTCGGCTGCCAATGCGGCGGACGGCACGATCACGTTCACCGGCAACGTCACTGCCGCAACCTGCAAGATCGACGGCACCGCCGCCGGCGCGACGTCGAACAAGTCGGTGCCGATGCCGACGGTCAGCTCGGGCGCACTGAATCAGGAAGGCGCAGTGGCAGGCCGCACCGCATTCGGTTTCCAGCTGTCCGGCTGTGCTGTGGATACCGAAACGACCAAGGGCAACCCGACGAAGGTTCAAATCGCATTCGAAAACGCGACGAACGTCACGCCCGACGGCAAGCTGTCGCTCGACAAGGGCACGGCGGAAGCACCTGAAGCCCAGAACGTCGTGCTGCAGATCCTCAACGACCAGCAGAATCCGGTCGTCGTCGGCGCGAACGCGGAGAACCAGAACTCGCAAGTCGTGACGATCGGTTCGGATGGCGGCGCAAAGCTGAACTTCTTCGCGGAATACCGGGCAACGGGTGTCGCCACGGGCGGTTCGGCGAACTCGAAGGTTCAGTACTCGGTGGTCTACCAGTAAAGCATTGCGAGGCCCGTTACCCGGCGGGTCTCGCTTTCCGGTGCACCGCCTTCCATAAAACTATTAGAAGCCGCCATGAAAGTCATCAAATCGCTCCAATCCATTGCGCTGATCTCTGCCCTGATCGCCTCGCAAGCCTATGCGAGCGTGGTGATCTCTGGCACCCGCGTCATCTTCCCGAGCAACGAGCGTGAAGTGACGATCAAGCTGACGAACGACGGAAAGACACCCGCGCTCGTCCAGACCTGGATCGACACCGGCGATCAGAATGCGTCGCCGGAAACCATCAACGTGCCCTTCACGCTGACGCCCTCGATGTTCCGGATGGAACCGAACAAGGGGCAAACGCTGCGGCTGGTCTATACGAACGAGCCGCTGCCTGCCGACAAGGAATCGCTGTACTGGCTCAACGTGCTCGAAATCCCGCCGAAAGCGGAAGACGGCGCCGATCGCAACCAGTTGCAGATCGCCTTGCGCACGCGAATCAAGATCATCTTCCGCCCGGAAGGCCTGAAGGGCGAAGCAGTCGCCGCACCGGCCCAGGTTCGCTGGGCGGTCGCACCCGGCAAGCAGGGCGCCTACGTCCTGAAAGCCACGAACCCTACGCCGTTTGTCGTCAATATCGGCAGCATCCTGCTGCATGCGGGCGGGCAAAAGTATGACGCGGGCGCAGGCTACGTGCTGCCCGGCGCCACCCAGGAATTTCCGGTCGCCAAGCTTCATGCAAAGCCGGCTGCCGATGCAAAAGTGCAATTCAACAGCATCAACGATTGGGGCACGTCGGCCAACAACGAGCAGCCGTTGTCGATCCAGCCGTAACGCCGGCTGATTCCACGCCCCTGATCACCGGCGAAGCGGGCCTGTCAGGCCCGCTCGACAGGCCCACTCAAGCCGATCGCCGACTGACCCACCTTCTTCTTCGTTCTAACGCGGCCTGTTCGATATCGCGAACGCATGCGTCGCATGTGTATGCGCCAACGGAAACGCACGCACAACCCTCAACTGGAGTGCCGGGGAATGATTTCGCCGATTCAACGTTCGTGCGTCGAGGTATCCAGCCTGCCGCGGCTGAAACCTGTCTACGCGCTGGTGCTGTCGAGTCTTGCCGCATGGTCGGCCGAAGGTCGCGCGGACGTACTGGAGCCGGCCCAGCCTGCCGTCGAGCGAATCCAGCTTGCGCAAACCGATTTCGCCCAGGCGACTTTCGATCCCGGCTTCCTGAACAATGGCGGCGGGCAAGCGGTCGACATCTCGCGCTTCTCGCGCGGCAACGTCGTGCAACCCGGCACGTATACGGTTGACCTCGTCGTGGGTACCGACTGGGTCGGGCGCTACAGCATCACGTTCAACAGTGCCCCGGGCACGCCCGACGCACAGCCCTGCTTCGACGAGAAGCTGCTGCGTCGCATCGGCGTCGATTTCCAGAAGCTCGCGGCCGAGACCGTTGCCGCGATCACGGTCAAGGGAGAATGCCGCCGGATCGGGCAGATCATTCCCGAAGCGAGCGTATCGTTCGACTTCAGCGAGCAACGGCTCACGCTCAGCATCCCGCAAGCCTCGCTCGTGAACCGGGCCCGGGGCTATGTAAGCCCCGACCAATGGGATGCCGGCGTGCCCGTCGGCATGGTCGACTACAACCTGAACGTCTACAGCTCGAAGGTTCGCGACAGCCGCACCGACACGCAGGCCTACCTGGGCCTGAACGGCGGCGTCAACATCGGCAACTGGCATTTCCGTCATCAGGGTTCGTACACCTGGTCGCAGCGCAACGGCAGTCAGTACGAGAACCTCTCGACCTACGTGCAGCGGGATCTTCCGTCGCTGTCGTCTCAACTGGTGCTCGGCGAAACGTTCACCTCCGGCGAATTGTTCGACTCGACACAGTTCCGCGGCGTGCGACTGTCCACCGACGACCGGATGCTGCCCGATTCGCTGCGCGGCTATGCGCCGGTCGTGCGCGGCGTCGCCAACTCCAACGCAAAGGTCACGATCCGCCAGAACGGCATGACGCTCTACGAGACGACCGTCTCGCCCGGCGCATTCGAGATCCGCGATCTCTATCCGACCGGCTACGGCGGCGATCTTCAGGTTGCCGTCACCGAGGCGGACGGTTCCGTACACACGTTCTCGGTGCCTTACGCGGCCGTTCCGCTGTCGCTGCGGCCCGGCATCCAGCGCTACAGCTTTGTCGCGGGTGCGCTGCGCAACCAGCAGAACTCCAGCAATCCACTGTTCGCGCAGGCAACGTATCAGCGCGGCCTGACCAACCTGCTGACAGGCTATGGCGGCATCACCGTCGCCGCCGGGTACGCGTCCGCGATGCTCGGTGGGGCCTTCAACACGCCGTTCGGCGCACTCGGCCTCGACTTCACGCAGGCCACCACGTCGATTCCGGGCGTCAAGCGCTTCAACGGGTCGAGCTTGCGGGTCAGCTACTCGAAATCGATCGTGCCGACCGGCACCAACGTCTCGATCGCGGCCTACCGCTATTCGACGAACGGCTATTTCAACCTGAACGACGCGATGAACGCCCGCGACGCGGTACGTATCGGCTATCCCGTCGATACGGTGTGGCGACAGCGCAACCGCGCGTCGTTGATGCTCAGCCAGCGCCTCGGCGACAAAGCGGGCCAGCTCAGCCTGACCGCATCCGCCGCGAACTACTGGAATCGCCCCGGCTCCGACGTCAACTATTCGGTCGGCTACAACAACTCGTTCCGAAATATTTCGTACAGCGTATCCGCCACGCGCCAGCGCAACCTTGGCGGCGAGATGAGCACGCTGTATTACGCGAGCGTCACAATTCCGTTCGGCCGTACCAGACCGACGACACTCACGAGCAACGTCTCGCACGACACGCAAAGCCGCACGCAGGTGCAGTCGGTGCTGTCCGGCTCGCTCGGCGTCGACAACGATCTGTCCTACAGCGTCGCCGCGAACCACACGAACGGCAATGGCGGCTCGAGCACCGACGGCAACGGCAACATCACGTATCGCGCCCGCTTCGCGGAACTCAACCTCAGTGCCGGCGGCAGCTCGAACTACCAGCAAGGCTCGGTCAACATCCGCGGCGCGGCGGTTGCCCACCCGGGTGGCGTCACGCTGTCGCAGCCGCTGTCGGAAACGTTCGGCATCGTCGAGGCGAAGGGGGCGGAAGGCGCGCGGGTGACGAACGCTTCGGGCGTGCGCGTCGACAGCCGTGGCTACGCGATCGTGCCGTTCCTGACACCGTATAACCTGAACACCGTCGAACTCGATCCGAAGGGCATTTCGATGGACGTCGAGCTGAAGGAGACGAGCCAGCAGGTTGCGCCGCGCGCGGGCGCCGTACCGTTCCTCAAGTTCGAGACCGATACCGGCCGCTCGGCCGTGATCGTGGCACGCAAGTCGGATGGCACGCCGATTCCGTTCGGCGCGGCCGTCACGGACGAAGCTGGCAAGGAACTCGGCATTGTCGGTCAGGGCAGCAAGCTGTTCGTGCGCGGCCTGAAGGATAACGGCGAACTCCTCGTCAAGTGGGGCAACGATCGCCGCTCGGTCTGCCGGATCACGTACGACCTGCCGGTCAAGGCCAGCAAGCGCAAATCGACGTCGTACCAGCAGATCACCAGCATGTGCCGTCTCGGCGCAATCTGATTCGACGCCTTCATGTGCAGACAACGCCCGCTTCAGCGGGCGTTGTCGTTTCCGGGCGCCGAACGCGTGGCCCAATCGCCCGGGTTGCGCGATTCACACGTGCGTCAGGCCGCATCAGCGCCCGGCATCCGCCAGACGGGTCAATGCGTCATCGATACTGCGACGGAATCCCGGCCAGTTCGCCATGAACGCGACCAGATCGTCGTCGAGTGCCGCAGCCTTCTCCATCGCTGCACAGGCATCGCGCGCCGTGTTGTCGCCGACCAATGCGAAGCCACCGCGCATCGAATGCAGCTCGACACCGATCGATGCGATATCGCCGGCAGACAGAGCCGCTTCGAGCACACCGAGCGAGTGCAACGTGGCCCCACGCAACGTCCGGCGGATTTCATCCGTCACGACGAGCGCTGTATGTTGCGCATGCGTGGCCGTCGCATCGCCGGTGATTTCGTCACGCACCGCGTGCGATCCACCATGCCGTCGCAACACCGCATCGAGCACATCGATCGACAATGGCTTGAGCACCACCTCGACCGCACCGACCTGTGCACAGCGGCGACGATCGTCGTCAGTCGCGTGCGCGGTCATCGTGATCACCGGCACTTTTGCGCCCTGCTCGCGCAGGAAGTTCGCCAGTGCGAAGCCGTCGAGCTGCGGCATGCTCAGATCGGTCAGCACGACATCGAACGGATGCACGAAGTACGCACGCATCGCTTCGACACCGTTCTCGACGATCATCGCGTCGTGACCGAGTGCGTCGAGCTGATCCCGCAGCAGCGCACGGCTGGCCGGGTGATCCTCGGCCACCAGCACGCGCAGCGGCTGCACGTCGTCGCGTCGGTCCGGCGTTTGCGCGACGAGCGCCGCATCCGGCTCCGGCTCGGTGCCACGCCAGCCGGCGGGCGCGTCGGGCAGCGGCAATCTGGCCACGAACGTCGAGCCTTCACCCACGCGGCTCTCTACCGTCAGTTCGCCCTGCATCAGTCGCGCGATGCGGCGACACAGCGGCAATCCCAGCCCGGTGCCGCCGAATCGGCGATAGATCGATGCGTCGGCCTGCATGTAGACGTCGAACAGCGTCGGTAACGCCTCCTCGGGAATACCGACACCCGTATCGCGTACCGCGATTTCGACGTCGCCCGCGCCGACGTTATCGCCCGCAAGCCGAGCATCGATCGCGATGCCGCCGCGTTCCGTAAACTTGATCGCATTGCCGACGAGGTTCGACACGAGCTGGCGCAAGCGCGTCGGATCGCCGGTATAGCCGCTGGCCAGTTCCGGTGCAACGCGGCATTCGAGCGCCAGCCCCTTCGCTTCGGCGAGCGGCCGGAAGATCGCCGCGACGTCCTGCAGCACGCGCCGAAGATCGAACGGAATGTGCTCCAGCGCCATCTGGTTCGATTCCGCCTTCGACAGGTCGAGCACATCGTTGATCACGCGCAGCAGCGCATCCGACGACGAGACGATCGTCTTCAGGCGGCGCTGCTCGGCCGCCGGCAGATCGGCCCGCTCCATCAGTTCCAGGTTGCCGACGATCGCGTTGAGCGGCGTGCGGATCTCGTGACTCATCGTGGCGAGAAACGTCGACTTCGCCTTGTTGGCGTCATCCGCCGCGATGCGCGCTTCCCTCAGCTTGTCTTCCGTCAGCTTGCGGGTCGTGACGTCGGTCAGCGTGCAAAGCAGCACGTCGACACCGCGGAACTTGGTCCTGACGACATGAACGGCAAGATAGACCGTATCGCGTCCCGCCCGCTCGACGGCGAACTCGTGCTGCACGATGCGGTGCCGGTCGCCCGCGCCGTCGTCGCGCTCCCGATAGGCTTGCCAGATGCGCTTGCCGAGCGGCAGCCCCGTTGTGTCGCTGTCGTAGGCAAGCACGGCTTCGTTGCGCACGACCGTGTCGCCGTCGGCCACCGACAGCAGCAGCAGCCCGGCGGGCGCATGGCGGATCAGTGTCCGGTTGAACGCCTCGCTTTCGATCAGGCGGATCGCGCGCCGGTTCGCCGGCAGCAGGGCGCGCCGGTCGAACAGGACGATCGTGAACCAGAGCAGCGCAATACCGAACAGCGCAATGCCGAGCGTCACGCTTACGCGAACCCACGTCGCTTGCGCCACGCTGCGCCACGAGAAAGTCGTCAGCATGACGAGGCTCGAATTGGGCAGCCGGTCGCTGACGACGAACCGCATGCCGATCCGGCGCACGATCACGTGCTCGCCGATCGGATCGCGCGCGCCGGCCAGCGCGTGCCCGATCATCGCCGGATCGCGCAGGCTCCCGAACACGATATTCCGGCGCGCGTCGACGACGGCGATTTCCTCGTCGTCCGAGTCCGGCGACATGACGTCGCTGAGTTTGAACGTGCCGTTGAATACGACCCAGCCGAACGGCCGCCCGGCCGCGTCGTCGAGCCGCCGGGCGAATCGCACGAGCGAGCGCCCGACGACCGGATCGAAGCGACGATCGAGCATGAACGTGACGTCCTGCATGTCGGCCTTCTGCTTCGCCGCACCGGTGGGCATCAGCGCGGCAATCAGCGCCTTCACGTCGGTATCGGGTGGCAGCGCACGTGTGCGCGCCACGAGCCCTTCGCCCAGCACGGCAAGGAACGGAGCGTCGAGCCCGATCAGATAGCCGCCGAAGGGTTCGGTACCGGCCGGCTGGGGCCGAAATCGCGCATACGTGCCGACCAGCCCGAGCACGGTGCCGAGGTACCGTGTATATGATTCGGCGGAATGGTCCGCCCCGATCCCGGCCAGCAAAAGGATCGACTGCCCTCCGCCCTCGGTCCGCACCGGCAGCCGGCCTTGCTCCGCCGAAAATGCCCGGAACACTTCCGGCGACGGTTGCGCGTTCCGGTTCCAGGCCTGTTCCAACCGGTTCCCGAGATCCAGCAATAGCCGGTCCGCAGTCCGCTGCGTCGCGTAAAACACGGTTTCGCGCTGCAGAAACGTCGAACGGGCCCGCGAGTAATAATCCTGCACGTCGAGCCGCATGACGAGCGCCGCACAGACGAGCATGAACAACGTGACCGCCGCGCCGCCACCGTACAGCAGGAACTGCTGCTGACGCCGGACCCGGTACGGATCGAACGCCTTGTGGCCGGTCGCGGCCGTGGCCGCGTGCGACGCGAGTTTTTTCAGTTTTGCGGGCATGGATCGTTATCGGCGGCGCAGGACGGAAAAGTCAGGTTCGGTATGCGCGTCCGCCATGCTGCTCGGCCGGATCGCCCATCGTCGCGCAACGCGATGGTCGATGCATCCGGCAGGGCCACGTTCGGCGTGCCGGCTATTCGCCAGCGACTGGCGCATCGGGCGCGGATGCGTCAGGCAGGTTGCCGTCGCTCGCATAGCGGATCAGATCGGCATCGCGCACGATGCCGAGCTTCTTCATTGCGCTCGTTTTCTGCGAGCTGATCGTCTGTTTGCTGCGATGGAGCTGCGTGGCGATCTCGCCCACCGTATAGCCGGCGCCGAACAGACGGACCACTTCGATCTCGCGCGTCGTCAGCGGGCGAGCCGTATCCGACGTGCCCGTCGATTCCAGCAATTGCTTGATGTGCGGCGACAGGTAGTTCGCGCCGACGTACGCTGCATGCACCGCACCGACGAGATGGGAAATCGCATCCGACTTGCTCAGGATGCAGCCGACGCCCTGCTTGCGGATCGCATGCAGCACGCTGGGGTTGTCGATCATCGTGATCGTCACGAGCTTCAGCGCCGGATAGCGGCGCTGCAGGAACGACAGCAGCACAAGCCCGTCGCCGAACTTGCCGCCAGGCATCACGTAGTCGACCACCAGCACGTCGCTCGGCTTCTCGTCGAGTGCCGCCACGAGATCGGTCGAATTGGACACGGAGCCGACGAGCCGGATCGTGCTGCTCTCCGCGAGCGCCTGCGACATGCCCATCGCGGATGATGGGTGGTCGTCCGCCACCATCACACGCACAAAGAATTCATCCATGGTCCCTGTTCTCCCCGAGGCTTTCGATCGCGCATCCGTCGGCGGCCGCCAATGCGGGCCGCGATTCCGTTCCATCCAGCGGACGGGCCGTCGAGTCGACCGTCGCTTCGATACATCGGAGAATGCTAGCGCGCCTCGATTTTAAGATAAAACACTGGCAAGACCGTAAGCATTGGCTGACCGGCAGAGGCGGGCTGTGTTCCGCGCCACCCCGCGACCCGACCTGCGTTCGGATACCGGGTGCATGCGCCCGGGTGCTGACGATTGGCATGCGCTTGCGAACAGGCACCACGAGCGCGGGCAAAGCGGACGATGACGCACGCCGCCGCCTCCCGGTGAGGAGCACCGCACCGCCCGGCCTGCCGCAGCGCCATCGTGACCGCCTGCCCGGAGGCGCACCCGTCGCTCAATCATTGCGCACCGTGCGTTCTACCCGCCGTGACTATCTGCGCATCCCCTCATCCGACTCGCCCCGCTCCTCCAGCACCTGCTTCCACTCCGTGATCGCGCGCCGCTTCTGCATCGGCGACATGATCATGAATTCGTTCATCTTGCCGAGAAAATCCTTTCTGGACTTCTCGGGAAGCGTGGCGAAATCGAGCAGCATTGCGAAGACTTTCACCATATAGCGCACGGTCTTCCCCTCTTTTCTCCTGATTGATCTGCGCCGCTCCTGCCGATGCGGCGCGCTGCCTTCCATTTTTTTGCCCCCGGCATCATCGGCCGCGACACACGATCCTCATTCATGCCATGTCGCCATGCGCGAAATGCGCGATGCCCTGTTTTTGTATTCCTTCTCCGCGTTCCGGCACGCCGCGGCGCCGGCCAAGGCCTGCCAGCGCGCCGCGCAGGTGCGCGAGCGTCACCGGTTTGGTGAGCACACAGCCGATTCCCGCGTCGGCATAGCGCTGCCCGTCATCCGGCGCGACATGCGACGTCACGACCATCACGTCGCAATCCACGCCGAGCGCGTGCACGGCGTTCGCCAGCGTGCTGACCGACATGTCCGGCAAACCGGCATCCACCAGCAGCACGTGCCACGCGCCGCTGGCCATCAGGCCGAGCGCCGCTTCGGCCGACCCCGCCGCTTGCACCTCGCAATCCAGCACGTGAAGCTGCTCCCGCAACAGCGTGCTGCCGACGGAATCGAGGCCGGCGAGCACTACGCGCCTCGCACCCGGACGAACGGCTTCCGCGGGCGTGCCAGTCAGCCGTTGCACGGCAGGGCCGCCGGTGTCGGCCAGCGCCTGCACGAGCGAAGCCTTCAAGCCACCCAGTGCATAACTCGACACGCGTATCGTCCTGCCCGCCCGATACGCTTGCGGCGGGCCGTCCGGCGTGGCGAGCACGACAGGACAGCCACCGCCCAGGCTGTCGAGCTCCGCGCGCGACCACGCATCCGAATCGCCGAGCAGGACGATCGCGGCGGCCCGCGCACGACGGTCGGCCGGAATCCGCGCCGGACGTTCGTACGCGTCGACGTCGAAGCCCCATGCACGCAGATGCGATAACGCGAAGCGCTGCCATTCCGTACGGGCGACGACGATCAGCGGCACGCGTGCGCCGCGCGCGGGATGCGCATCGAGCGGCACGACCGCCATCCCGAGCGGCAGCGTCAACGTGAAGCGACTGCCGGTGCCCGGCACGCTCGCCACGTCGATCCGTCCGCTCATCGCGGCCGCGAGGCGATCGCACAGCGCGAGCCCGAGCCCGGTGCCCCCGTAGCGGCGCGTGATCGACGCATCGACCTGCGAGAACGCCTTGAACAGCTTGTGCCGATCGGCGCCCGCGATGCCGATGCCGGTGTCCTCGACCGCGATCGACAGCTCGGCGCCGCCGCATCCGGCCGACGCGACCGACACGCGCACCAGCACGTGCCCGCTGGCGGTGAACTTGATCGCGTTGCTCAGCAGGTTACCGAGCACCTGCCCGAGCCGAGTCGGATCGCCGCGCATCTGCTGTGTGTCGCTCGCGTCGACTTCGCAGAACAGCGACAGCGCCTTCGCCTTCGCGACCGGCGCGAACGCGCCGAGCGTGCGCTCGATCACGCCGATCACGTCGAACTCGATCGCTTCGACCGTCATCGCACCGGCTTCGATCTTCGAGAAATCGAGGATGTCGCTGACGAGCGTGAGCAGGCCCGACGCTGCCGTGCGCAGCGTCTGCACGCGGCCGTGCTGTGATGCATCCAGCGCGGAACGGGCGAGCAGTTCGAGATTGCCGAGGATCACGTTGAGCGGCGTGCGGATCTCGTGCGTGATCGCCGCGAGGAACGACGACTTGGCCGCGTTCGCCGAATCGGCCGCGCGCACCGCTTCCTCGAGCTGCTGAACGAGTTGCCGCCGTGCGGTGACGTCGGCGACCGCGACGATCAGCACGTCGATCTCCTGGTAACGCGCGCCGCACGCGCTCACCTCCAGATGCAGCGGCGTCGCACCTGCATCCGCATCGGCCAGCACGAAATCGGTCTGCAGCGAACCGCCGGCCGCGCCGCCTGCGATGAACGCGTCGTAGCGCGCCACTGCCTGTGCGGACAGTGCGCGATAGTCGCTGCCGAGCCGCGCGAGCATCTCGGCCAGCGCAGGGCTGACGAGCATGAAGTGGCCATCGGCGCGCGAGATCAGGCCGAGCCCGATCGGTGCCGTCTCGATCACGCTGCGGCACAGCGCTTCGCTGTCGAACACGCGCTGCGAGCGTGCATAGACGGACGCGAACACCCGGCGATGGAAGCGCACGAGCAGGATCCACATGATCGCGATGGTGAGCAGCGACGCGCCGAGCAGCAGGCTCGCACGCCACGCGACGTTCGCGACGACGTCCGCCCACGGCAACGCATACGCAAGCATCCAGCCCGTTGCATCGAGGGTGCCGTGGAAGATCACGAAGCCGTCACGGAATGCGGCCTGCTCGGGCTTCGTGTTGTCGCGCGATGGATCGAGCGCCAGCAGGCGGCCGATGCGGGCTTCGTCGCCGGCCACGCCGGGGCTCGCCGCGACGAGACGGTTGTCGCCCGTCGTGATGAAGAACGCGCCGTCGACCGGATGCTCGAGCTGCCACGACAGCAGGTGCTCGGGCGCATATTCGGTGACAAGCACCGCGAATGGCTCGCCGTCGACCTGCGCCTGCGCAGCCAGCCGGATGCGTGCGGCACCCGAGATCGGATCGTTGAATGGCGGCAGCCAGCGCACGTGCGGGCGACCGATGGACCCGGCCACCTGCGTCGGGCCGGCACCGAAATCGATCCGCAGTGCCTCCATCACGCGCGCGCGGCTCTCCGGCGTCTCGAGCACGCCGCCGCCGGCGCCCGAATCCGGCACGAGCCCGAGCAGACTGGTGCGCGTGCTGTAGTGATAGCCGACGAGCGTCTGCCCGCGATTGATCGAGCTCGCCGCGCAGATGCGCGCCAACAGCACCGACAGCGACAGGTAGCGGGCCACCTCGGTTCGGTCGGCGGGCTGTTTCGACACGCCGAACACGACGGACGGATAGGGCTTGATCGCGGCCCGCTCCCCGCCTTCGTAAAACGCGTCGACCACGCCGTCGGGTGCCGGCGCGGTTTCCCGCCAGATCAGCTGTGCATTGGTCACGCCGTTGCGGAACGACGTCTCGCTCACCTTGATCTCGTTGAGCGTCTGCACCATGCCCGTCAGGAAATTGTGCCGCTCGCCGTCGAGATAGCCATACACGATCGAACCCATCCCGAGCGCACAGGCGATCAGGATCAGGATCGTGACGACGATCCCGCCGCCGAACACCGAGATGTTCTGATAACGGCGGATCGATTGGAGCGGGCTGTAAGGCATGTCGCGATGCGACGATGCCGGACGCCGGCGTGCATATGCATCCGGCTCCGGCATCGTGCAGGAAGGTGGCCCAGGAAGATTGGAATGCCACGATCATGCCAAACGGCCTGCCTAAAATCAGTCCAGAATGAACGGTTTAGTACATGTCCAATATGATTTGAACGCAGATTTGAACTTGAACGATATTTGCGCGCCGATCCGGCCTGCAGGGGTCAGAACGTTACGGACGCTGGCCCGATCGGGAGCGAGCAAAAGCAAGCGGAGTGGATACCGTCCCGTCGGCGTCCACCCCGCTTCGGAAAAATCAGAAAAGCGGCCGCGCGATGCAGCCGCCATGCTCGCTCAGTTCTGCGTGAGCGGATTCAGCGTCGTGCACAGGAAGCCCGTGCAGTTCTTCGGCGTGAAATAGAACGATGCCATCGCGAGCGGCGGCGTGGTGCCGAGCGCAATGTCGCTCAGATACGCGCTGCCCTGCCCGCCGAACGTGTTCGACTGCTGGACGAAGCTCGCGCCGGTCGACTGGATCGCGGCCGACTGGTACGTGAAGGTCGGCGACTGCGTCTGGTCCTTCACATAGACCCACGAGATCGCCATGCCGAACGCCATCGCGCCCTTCGCGCGATAGCCCTTCGCCCCTTCGCTGTTGGCCTGCGCGATGAAGTCGTTGACGGTCGACGTCGGCGCCAGCGCGTCGTACGTATAGGTCGCGCTCGACGCGTTGTTCTTCATGTAGATGTTCGCCTGCACCGACGCCACCGCGATCGGCCCCAGGAACCAGTAGCCCGACTGGCCCTGGCCGTTCGCCTGCGTCAGGAACGCATTGGCATCGGCCGGCAGGCCCGTCGTCGTGTACGTGTAGGTGGCCGACGAGCCGCCATCCTTGCGGTAGAGATCGCCGTACGTGAGCGGCCCTTCGTAGCGGTAGCCGCTCGACCCTTGCGCATTGGCCGTGTTGACGAAAGACGTCATGTCGGCCGGCGCCGTCTGCAGCTGGTACGTGTAGGTCTGCGCGGTGCCGTCGTTCACGAAGATCGATTGCGTCCCGCCGTTGCTCGAGCTGTAGTAGTAGTCGCCCAGATAGCGATAGCCCTTCGCGCCTTCGCTGTTGACCAGCGTCAGGAAGCTCGCCTTGTCGGCCGAGACAGGCTGCGCCTCGTAGCGCCACGTCAGCGTGCCGCCGCCCGAGCCACCGGAACCGCCCGAACCGCCACTGCCGCCGCTTCCCGTGCCGCCGGTCCCACCGGTGCCGCCGTTGTTGCTCGTGCCCGATCCACCGGACGCCGCGGGCGAGGAATCGTCGCCGCCGCAAGCGGTCAGCGCCAGACAGGTCAATGCGATCAGGGCAACGGCTTTCATCGGGATCACCTCAATGCAAAAAGGACGAACGAAGCCGGTACGCGCGGATCACGCCGCGCGCACGGACAGTCACGAATCACGAATCACGAATCAGGAACCGGCCGGCGGCGCACCGCCGGCCCGGGAACGTCAGTTGACCTGGAGCTGGCCACCGCGGCCGAGGCCGCCCTTGACGTCCTGCGCCTTGTAGCTGCGCAGTGCAACGACCATCTTGTTGTACGCGTCGATGAACGCGACGACCGTTGCCTTGCCTTCCGGCGTCGTCGAGAAGCCGGCGAGCGCGCCGCCGACGCCGCCGCCGAAGCCGCCCAGCGCCGCACCGTAGTTGGTCGCCGTCGAGCTGCCTTCCGACGCCGCGATCTGCACGGCCGAGCGCACGTCGAACAGCGTCAGCGTGACGACCGACGCCTTCGTCTGCAGGTGGCCGGCCACCGCCGCGACCGCGCCGTTGCCGATCAGCCCGCCGATCATGCTGCCGATACCGCCGATCGGCGAATCGTTGATGACGATCTGCGGTTCCATGTAGTAGTCGGCCGCGACACGCTGGCCCTTCTGCTGCTTCGAGCCCGCGCGGTATTCGCCCGAGTTGCGCTGCAGCTGCGTGATGCGCGACAGGCGCGCATCGCTCTTCTGGTTGCCGATCGACGTGATCACGAAGCAGTTCGACTGTTGCACGGCCAGGCGCAGCAGCGGGTCGATCGTCGTCATCTTGGTCGCGCTGCCGAACGGGCCCCACCAGTCGGCGTTGCGGCCGTCATCGACGGCGATCGTGCCGAGCGGCGATGCGCAGCGTTGCAGCCACGAATCGGCGCCGGCGCTCGTGCCGCCCGCAGCGGCACCGGTCACGCCCGCGTTCTGGCCGCCGGGCTTCACCACGCCGCCGCAGCCCGTGACGGACGCGCAAAGCGCTGCCACCAGCGCACCTTGAGTGAGACGTTGGGAAAGGATGGTCTTCATGTCGTTGTCGATCGATTAGAGTCGTTGTTCGGCTTATGTGTTCGTGCGAACTTCGATAAGCCCCCCGGCTGGCGCGCGATGGTGGTCTCCCCGCTGCTGCCCCCGTTGCTTCAGGCCCGGTCAGTAGTACCAGTACGTCTGCTGCCAGACGCCGTAGTACGGATAGCCCGAGTACCAGTAGCCGTAATAGCGGTCACGCCATTCCGTGCGCCATTTCCAGTCTTCTTCGTCTTCTTTCTTCGCCTTGCGCGCCAGGTCGAGCAGCTTCTTCGACTCCTTGTCGCCACGGCCGGCCGCGATCGACAGCCACTTTTCCGCTTCGCGCGCGTCGGAACCCATTTCCTCGAGGCCGAACAGGTAGAAACTGCCGAGCGCCTTCTGCGCCTGCAGGTCGCCGCGCTCGGCGGCCTCGCGCATCCACTTGAGTGCCTGGTAGCTGTCCTGGCGCACGCCGTCGCCGCGGAAATAACGCAGGCCGAGGTCGTAGGCGGCCTTCGGCTGGGTCTTCGCGGTCTGCTTCAGCGCAGCGATGCGCGGGCTTTCCTGGTCTTCCGAATCGTCCCTTTTTTGATAGGACACCTGATCTTTAGGACGGTCGGAACAACCTGTGTCGTCGCAGATCCGCACCGTGTTGCTGGTGATGGACGGATCCTGCGCGCACGCGGCCAATAGCAACAGCAGCCCCGGTGCGAGTAAACGGCGGTACATTGTTACCTTCCTCAAGTTTTATTGGCGCCGCAATTCTTCGAGCTATCCCACCCCCGCGAGCTCGCACCCGGTGGCGCGCGGCGCAACGGATACAATCCGCCGACGCCGACACGCACTCCAAGGCTCTCTCAGGTTCTCTCTTCGAATCGTTCCGTCACTGTTTCATTGTTGTCGCTTTTCGCTGTATCGACTGTTGTCGTCGATGATCTCCAAACATGACGCGACAAACAATAGTGACGTGGTGAGCAATAATAATGAAGAAAAATGGCATGTCAAGGTCATTCGCTTTTTCGAAGTTTGCGTGACACGTCAGTTTTGATATGCTCACCCTCGCCAAAAACCCCTGGAGACCCCATCGAGATGTCCACCACCGAGCAGGCCAACGTCGATCTGATCACCGCCAACAAGGTGCGCGACCTACTGAACCGGAACGGTATTCCGCCGCGAAGTCACAACACGACGATCGCGAACGTGCTCGGCCTGAGCTTCTCGGTCGTCACGCGCAAGATGAAAGGCCTGATCCCGTGGAACCTGTCGCAATTGCAGGACATCGCGACGCACTTCGGCGTGCCGCCCGCGATCCTGCTCGACGACAAGGGCACGCAGCCGGCCGCCGCCGAGATGATCGACGCGACGCTCGTGATCGAGTCGCGGCGCTTCCGCTGCCGCGCCGCGATCTCGACCAAGGCCAGCAGCCAGATCGAAACGGATTTCGTCGCGCTGCAGTGGCAGGGCGAATGGCTCATCACCGAGCGTCAGCACGCGCGCGAGGGCCGCACGTATCCGGTCGACGTCATCGAGCTGCGCTCGACCCAGCCGAACGTGTATGCGGCGCGGATCGCCGTGGTCGACGATTCGCAGGACGTTGCCGAAACCGTGTGTGAATATTTCATCGAGAAAGGCGTGAACGCGATTCCGTACTTCGACGGCGCGGCGTTCCGCAAGGCACTGGAAGTCGAGGATTTCGACGGCTACATCCTCGACTGGATGCTCGGCGACCAGACCGCCGCCGAACTCGTGCGCGGCATCCGCTCGAGCGAGAACAGCGGCGCGCCGATCTTCCTGCTGACCGGCAAGATCTCGACCGGCGAAGCCAGCGAAGACGAAATCGCGCACATCGTGTCGCACTACAACGCGCGCTGCGAGGAAAAGCCGGTGCGCCTGCCGATCCTGTTCGCCGAAGTGGCGCGCGAACTGAAGATCACGCTGCCGGCCACGGCCGCCGCGAACTGAGACCACAACGACAAATCACCACCGCACGACCGAGGGCAAGACATGCGAATTTCGACCATCTGGACCAAGAGCCTGCTGACGGCCTGCCTGCTCGGCATGGCTGCCGCGACCTGGGCCGCTTCGTCGTTCACGTTCACCGTCGACGGCAAGATCGACAAGCACAACCAGCAAGGCAATAAGGCGTACGTGTTTTCCGAGCAGGCGCTGATGGCGCTGCCGCAGCACACGATCGTCACGTCGACGAGCTGGACGCCGAAGGCGACCTTCACCGGCCCGCGCCTGTCCGACATCCTGAAGACCGTCGGCGCGCACGGCACGCAGATCGAGTTCCGCTGTATCGACGAGTACACGTTCACGATTCCCGTGTCCGACGCCGATCGCTACGGCGTGATCCTCGCGCGGACGATGAACGGCAAGGTGCTCGGCAACGACAACTACGGCCCGCTGTGGATCATGTACCCGCGCGACCAGTATCCCGATGAACTGAAGACGCCGCTCGGCGAAGCCAAGTTCGCGTGGCAGATCATCGGCCTGACGGTGAAATGAAACGCGGGCGATGGAAAAATAGAAAAATCATCCTGGTCCTCGGCTCGCTGTGGATCATGGGGTTCGCCGCGTGGGCGTTCCTGCTGTGGGACCTGCTCGCCACCTCGGTCAACGAGGGCGTGCTCGAAGGGCCGCGCGAAGGCGTGTTCTGGACCGCCGCGCAATACCGGAACGTCTATACGCGGTTCGACCGGCAGCTGATCCTCTACGCGACGCACCAGGACGACGACTTCGATCACGTGCAGATGCAGCTCGACAGCCTGTCGGTGTCGTTCGGCTTTCTGCAGCGGCCATCGGAAGTGTCCCAATACTGGCTGCGCATCCCGCGCGCGCGCAACGAGATCGACGCGCTCGGCGAATTCATGACGCGCCTGAAGCGCAGCGTGCCGTTGCTGCGCGACTCGCCGAAAAGCGCGCAGCAGGTCATCGACGAGGTCAACGCGTACTGGCCGAAGGTCAACGGCCTCGCGAACTACTTCCGCGCGATCGAGATGGCGCAGCGCGACTTCACGTTCCATCAGCTGAAGGAAAAGCAGCGCGCGATCCTGATCCTCGGCATCGTGCTCGGCGTGATCCTGTGTGCGCTGTTCCTGCTGCTGTTCTATACGATGCGCACGCGTGACGACCTGCTCGAACGGCAGGACGCGGCGCTCGACGCCGAACGCAAGGCGTCCGACCGCGCGTTCGAAATGATCGAGGCGAAGAACGCGTTCCTCGGGATGGTCAGCCACGAGTTGCGCACGCCGCTGCAGGCGATCTGCGGATCGGTCGAGATCCTGCTCGCGCGCCCGCAGTCCGATGCGAACCTGAAGACGATCCGGCGGCTGCAGAATTCCGCGTTGTCGCTCGAGGCGCTCGTCAAGGACCTGACCGACTACATCAAGCTGCGCTCGACGAAGCGCCTCGCCGAACGGGAAACCGTCGGCATGGCGTCGCTGCTGGCCGAGGTGCTCGACCCGCTGCGCGAGAGGATCGCGGCCAAGCGAATCGCGATCGCGCAGCAGGTCGAGCCGCACGACCTCCAGATCCGTTCCGATCGCAAGCTGCTGCGCCAGGTGCTGTCGAACCTGATCGAGAACTCGGTCAAGTACACGCTCGGCGGATCGATCGATGTGTCGATCACGCTCGCCGACGCACCGGCCGGCCAGCAATTGAAAATCGCCGTGCGCGACACGGGCGCGGGCATCGCGAAGCCACACCTGTCGAAGATCTTCGAGCCGTTCTATCGCGCGAACGACGCGGTCGGGCTGCATGTGGACGGGATCGGCATGGGGCTCGCCGTCGTGCGCGAAATCGTGACGACGCTGCGCGGGCATGTGGACGTGCGCAGCGTGGTCGGCGAAGGCAGCGAGTTCGTCGTGACGCTGCCGGCCGAAGTGCCCGGCATCGACACCGCCGGCACCGCGGCCGGCGACGCGCCCGCGCTGCCGCAC
>NZ_JAAGPG010000172.1:0-15934 GCF_017104665.1 Burkholderia sp. Se-20378
GCGCCTTGCGCGGTGTCGACGCGCCAGCCGTTCGCGGCCGACAGCGTCAGCGCGTCGCCGGTCAGGATGCGGCCGCCGAGTTGCTCGAAGCGGCGCGCATACGCGGTCACGAGTGCATTCGGATCGCTGATCGAATCGGAGTCCGGATAGCGCAGCGCACCGACGAGCGCGCGGCTCAGGTTCGGCTCCGCGTCGCGCAGCGCGGCCGCATCGAGCGCATCGAAGGTCACGCCGTATTCGGCGCGCCAGCGCTCGGCGTCGCGCGTTTCGGCATCGCGCGTCGCGGCCGTGCGGAACACCTTCAGCCAGCCGCCTTCGCGCAGCAGTGCGCCGGCGCCGGACGCCTCGATCAGCGCACGATGCTCGGTCACGCAGTGTTCGATCAGCGGCGCATAGGCGCGCGCGATCTCGGCATGGCGCGCCGGATGCGAATTGCGCCAGTAGCGGTACAGGAACGGAATCAGTTTCGGCAACGCGCCGACGTGATAGCGGACGTCGGGCGAGCGGTTGCACGCGTATTTCAGCAGCGTGCCGAAGCCGCGCGGAAACGCATACGGATACACGCCTTCGCGCTGGATCAACCCGGCATTGCCGAGCGACGTCTCGTTGCCGGGCGCCTTGCGGTCGACGAGCGCGACCGACAGGCCGCGCTGTTGCAGGTGCACGGCAACGGACACGCCGATCATGCCGCCGCCCAGGACGAGCGTGTCGAATGTCATCGGGAGCTCCTCGGGACGGGCGGCGCCGGCGTCAGGCGAGCGCCGTCACGGCGATCTCGACGTCGAGACCGGGTTTCATCAGCAACGCCTGCACGCACGCGCGGGTCGGCGCATGGCCGGCCGGCACCCATGCATCCCACACCGCATTGAACGCGTCGAAGTGCGCGGCATCGCTGAGCCACACGTTGGCCGTCAGCACGCGTGTCTTGTCGACGCCGGCCGAGGCGAGCAGCGCGTCGATGCGCGTGAGGATTTCGGTCGCCTGCACGGCGATCGGCGCGCCGGCCGTATCGGGCACCTGGCCGGCCAGATGGACGAAGCCGTTCGCGATCACGACCTGGCTCATGCGTGCGCCGGTCTGCAGACGTTTGATTTCACTGGACATGGATTCCACCTTCGCGAGCCCGGCCACGAACAGCCGGGGAAATGACTGGGAAAGACCGCTGCCGTGCGCCGGATCGGGCAACCGCCGCACGGGCGAGCTGCGCCGATACGCACACGTGTCGTTCACGCCGGCCGCACCGGCCCCGCGAGTTTCGCGTCGTCCGATGCTAGAGTGGCCGTCACGCCCACCGTCGGCGATTTCGACGAAAATTATCATATACGAGAAAATTTATTCTCGTATACGACAAAACCCGTATTCACGTCACGCACGTCGCGCCCCGTATCCGCATGCCCAAATCCACCGTCCCCGTTCCGCCGCCCACCGACGCCGCGCCGCAGCTCGACCACCAGACGGTCGGCGCGCGGCTGCGCGACGCGCGCAAGTCGCGCGGCCTGACGCTCGCGCAACTGTCCGAGCGCTCCGGTATCGCGGTGTCGACGATCTCGAAGGCCGAGCGCGGCGACATCGCGCTCACCTACGACAAGTTCGCGGCGCTCACGCATGCGCTCGCGCTCGACTTCGACACGATGTTCGGCCGCCCCGCGCCCGCCGGCGCGATGACGCCGTCGTTCACGCCGGCCGGCCAGCAGATGGTCTACGACACGCCGAACTATGCGTACGGGATGCTTGCGAACGACCTGACCGGCAAGCGGATGGTGCCCGTGCGCGGGCGGATCCATGCGCGCAAGCTGTCGGACTTCGCCGACTACATCCGGCACAGCGGCGAGGAGTTCGTGTTCGTGCTGAGCGGCGAGCTGGAGCTGCGCTTCGAGAACGGCCATGCGTACCGGCTCGGCGCCGGCGACAGCCTGTATTTCGACAGCGCGGTCGGGCACGTCTACCTGAGCCTCGGCGACGCCGATGCCGAGGTGCTCGCGTGCTGCGTCGACGGCGATGCAAAGCGGCCGCGCGACGTGATTTGAACATCTGGATTCAGGCACGCGGCCGTGGCAGGTAACGTGCAGCGCGTGGCACGTGACGCGCCGCACGCGGTCGCGCGACGGCCGGATTCCCGTCCGGACGGACACGCTGCATCCCGTGGCCCCGGCCGCCAGCGCGCCCCTAAAACCGGACTCCCCCCGATGACACGTCGGCTTCGACAACCGTCGTCGCCCATTGCATCGGTTACGCGTGACGGATTGAATTCGCTCGCGCGCTCACCCACGACAAATCCGCAGACGATTGGATCGAATGACGCGTCCGCCGGACCGTCCCAGGACCACATTGCGCCACCCGTTTCCTTGCTGCATCGGCCTCTACGCCAGGTGACGGCCCGGTGGCGGAACGATGCGCGACAGGCGGCTGCACATCGGCCGCTTAAAGGTCCATATTAAATTTAGGACGCGTCCTATACCCGCGACCGGCTCGCTCACGCATACTTCGGGCTGTTGCTACTGCACGACCAATCTTCAGCCGCGTCGCGTAGAGATCAAGTCATTTCCCCCGCTTGCCGAACACGCCAAGGGCCCTCGGGCGCATCGATCAGCAATGCCGAAGCACGGCACGCATGACGGGCACATGCCCACGAGTTGCCGCACCGCGTGCCACTCCTTGATCACCGTAGGGCCATGTCGTTGCCGCCGGCCGGGCAAGCTTGCCCGCCGTCGTGTCTTTTCATCGCCCGACTGAAGGTCGAATGGGCCTGGCCATGAGCGGTTCCGTCCGGCCGTTACGTCGACGTTCTGGAATTTGATTGTGTACCGCGGCAGACCCGATCGCTTTGCAGTCCACATGATTTTTTCCCGACACCACGATTTATCGTCGTGCATGTGACATCGCGAAAACTGTCGACACATTCGAGAAGCCGCGCGCGACTTTCTGAGCGTTGAACGGGGCGGCGGCACGCAAGCGCCAAAACGCTCACGTACCGAATGCCGTGCCCCGGATCGCGCCGCATTTGCGCACTCATCTCCGCAGCAACACCCCTGTCTCGGGTGATCTTCGCGCGAGAACCGTTTTTCAACCCATCAACACCGAAGGCATTGATATGGATACCTTATTTAATCGCTTGATGCAGTCTCGCACGATGAAAGGCATGACCGTCTCGTTGCTTCCGGCATTGCTGGTTGCATGCGGAGGTGGCGGCGACGGTGGCACCTCCGGCAATTCGCCCGGCGCGGTCGACGATTCCTCCATTCATGAGCCGTCCGAACCCGGCAACGGTTCCGGCGGCCACGCCGACGACGACACGTGGCACCAGCAGTGCTACGCCGACGACACGTCGATGGTGGCAGCGGACGGGTCTGCATTGAACGTGAAGACGAATCAGCTGGTCGTGAAGCTTCGAACGTCATCGTCCGGCACCGCTTCGGCGTTCGGCCTCGGGCCGCGCGACACGACGGCCGACGTTGCCGCGCTGAAGCGCGTCGTCGACCGAATCAATGCGCGCAGCAGCGCGAACGCACCGCGCGGGCTCCCGGTGCGGCTCGACGTCAAGCGACTGATGTCCGGCGGCAGTGCGGTCCTGACCGCCAGCGGCACGACGGCGTCCGCTGCCGCACTGGCGGCCGAACTCATGCACGATCCGGAAGTCGAGTATGCCGAACCGGATACACCGGTGTGCGCCAGCGCCGAGCCGCTCGATCCGCACTACCGCGATACATGGCATCTGCACGACGGCGACGTGTCGATCCGCATGCCCGGCGCGTGGGACATCACGCAGGGCAAGCGGGAAATCGTCACCGCGGTGCTCGACACCGGCGTCACGCCCCATCCGGAGCTGGCGGCGAACCTGCTGCCCGGATATAGCTTCGTCAGCAGCCCCCTCGCGGCCAATGGCGTGCCTCGCGGGCCGCGTGCCGACGATCCGGGCGACTGGATTTCGCCCGAAGATGTGTCAGCCGGCGGACCGTTCCAGGGCTGGCCCTTACAGGACAGCAGCTGGCACGGCACGCGCGTCGCGGGCATCATCGGCGCCGCGGCGAACAACGGCATCGGCATCGCAGGGATCAACTGGTATGGCGGGCTCCTGCCGGTCCGCGTGCTCGGCAAGGGCGGCGGCCCGACGAGCGACGTCGTCGACGGCATGCGCTGGGCCGCGGGCCTGCCCGTCGCCGGCGTGCCGTTGAATCCGCATCCCGCGCGAGTCGTGAACCTCAGCCTCGGCTCGGCCGGCACGTGCAGCCGCACGTTCCAGGATGCGGTCGACGATCTGCTCGCGAAAGGCGTGACCGTCGTGGCGGCCGCCGGCAACGACGGCAGCAACGCGATCGACATGCCGGCGAACTGCCGTGGCGTAATTTCGGTCGGGGCGAGCGACAACACCGGCCGTCGTGCATTCGACAGCAACACGCATCCGCGGGTCACGCTGAGCGCGCCGGGGGTAGGCATTTATTCGCTGGCCAACGACGGTGCCCGCACACCCGGCGCAGCCAGTTTCGGGATGGCGAACGGCACGAGTTTCGCGACACCGCAGGTGTCCGGCGTGGCGTCGCTCATGCTGGCGGTCAACCCGGGTTTGTCGCCGCGCGATATCGCGGACATCCTGAAGCGCACCGCGCGGTTCCCGGAAATCGCCAAGACGACGCGCTCCTGCCGAGTGATTCCTGCCGGACGTGGCCTGCTCGATGCGCGGGCGGCCATCAACGCGGCCGCGAGCGCACGGACCGGCGGGCGCTCGTAGGTTGCATCACCCCGCTGCGCGCTGCGCTTCGTGCCGGAGGTAAGCCGCCAGAGAGCGGCATGCGGCAAGCACGTCCCACGTACCCACGTCGGCGCGGCGGCCGATACGGCATCCGCGCGCTCGATCATTCCGACGTCGCGCATCGCTCGATGCTCGCGACACATCACCCGTAACAAACACGATGCGTCGAACCCGGCGACGCGGGCGCCCGAATCCGATTAGCATAGGCGAGATGCCGCCCGATGCGGCGCGCATCGCCCGTGCTGCCCTCCACCGGAACTCCCCCGATGACGATCACGACCCGCCTGCTCGATGCGGCCGACGCCGCCCGTTTCCAGACCGTTCGCCTGCGTGCGGTCGACACCGCCCCCACCTCTTTTCTGCCGACGCTCGACGAAGAATCGCAGGTGCCGGTCGACGAATTCGCGACGCGCATCACGCCGACCCGTGAACGTGCCGTGTTCGGTGCGTTCGACGGCGACACGCTCGTCGGCATCACCGGCGTGCGCCGCGATGCGCGCGTGAAGATCGCGCACAAGGCGACGATCTGGGGCGTGTTCGTCGATCCCGCGTATCGCGGGCAAGGCATCGCGCAGACGCTGCTCGAAAGCGCGACCGCGCACGCGGCGCACGAGTGGGAATGCAAGCAGCTGATGCTGTGCGTGAACGAGGTCAACGCCAACGCAGAGCGGCTGTATGCGTCGCAGGGGTTCGTGCGCTTCGGTACGGAGCCAAGGTCGCTGTTCGTCGACGGGCGGTTTTACGACGAACACCACATGGTCAAGACGCTGGCGTAACGCGATACGGTGGCGAACGGGCATCGTGAGACGCAGCCAGATGTGTCCTTGTGCCCACCTCGCCCACCTCCGATCGGGCGCCAAGAATGTGAGCGCCCACCAACTTTCCATGCAATAAAACCGGCCAGACCGACCCTCGCCGGTTTATGCGCAAAAACTTTTAAAAAAATGTCTGCGCCTTGGCCTCGCCCTGTCAGCCCCGCCACCGCCAACCCGCCTCCGTAATTCCGCCCCTGTTCATCCCCCCGGCGCCCGCGCTATCGTCTCCGTACCTTCACAGCCCAGGAGCTGCCTTTGCCTTCCCGTCACGGAGTCGACCTCATCCGCGCCCGCGCGCTGTTCGATCGCGAGCGCCGCGCATTCACCGAAGCCATGCCGGTCTCCCGCGCGCTGTCCGCGGAAGCGTCCGAGCATCTGCTGTTCGGCGTGCCGTTGCACTGGATGCAGGACTGGTCGACACCGTTCTCGCTGTATGTGAAGGAAGCGCGCGGTGCGACGTTCACCGACGTCGACGGCCATCGCTACGTGGACTTCTGCCTCGGCGACACCGGCGCGATGTTCGGCCATGCGCCCGAACCGGTCGCACGCGCACTCGTCGAGCAGGCCACGCGCGGCTACACGACGATGCTGCCGAGCGAGGACGCCACGTGGGTGTCGCGCGAACTCGCGCGCCGCTTCAAGCTGCCGGTCTGGCAGTTCGCGCTGAGCGCGAGCGACGCGAACCGCTTCGTGCTGCGCTGGGCGCGCGCGGCCACCGGCCGCAATACGATCGTGGTGTTCAACGGCTGCTATCACGGCACGGTCGACGACGTGTTCGTCGACCTCGTCGATGGCCGCCCCGTGCAGCGCGACAGCCTGCTCGGGCAGTCGTACGACCTGCTCGCGAACACGCGCGTCGTCGAATTCAATGACCTGGCTGCGCTCGAAGCGGCGCTGAAAGGCGGCGATGTCGCCTGCGTGCTCGCCGAGCCCGCGATGACGAACATCGGAATGGTGCTGCCCGATCCGGGCTTCTGGGAGGCCGCACGCGAACTGACGCGCCGCTACGGCACGCTGCTCGTGATCGACGAAACGCACACGATCAGCAGCGGCCCGGGCGGCTATGCGGTCGCGCACGATCTCGAGCCGGACATGCTGGTGGTCGGCAAGCCGATCGCGGGCGGCGTGCCGTGCGCGGTGTACGGGTTCAGCGCGGAATTTGCCGAACGCGCGAAGCAGGCGAAGCTGAACGCGCCGCCCGGCCATTCGGGAATCGGCACGACACTCACCGCGAACATGCTCGCGATGCATGCGATGCGTGCGACGCTCGCCGAAGTCGCGACCGACGCGGCGTACGCACACATGTTCGAACTCGCCGCGCGGCTGGCGACCGGGCTCGAACAGGCAATCGCGAAGCACGGGCTGCCGTGGTGCGTGACGCGCATCGGCGCGCGCACCGAGTTTCAATTCGCGCCCGTGCCGCCGCGCAACGGGACGCTCGCCGGCGCGCAGCTCGACAGCGAACTCGAACACATCGTGCACCTGTACCTGCTGAATCGCGGCGTGCTGATCACGCCGTTCCACAACATGATGCTCGTGTGCCCGCAGACGACGGCCGACGATGTCGACCGGCTCGTGACGCAGTTCGACGCGTGCCTCGGCGAACTGGTGTGACGGCGTAACGCAACGGCCCATGCGCGTTGCGTTACCCCGGTCGCGGCCCGCGGGCCATCCGGCCAAGGGGCCCGCTGTCGGCCCCGACCTGCGTGTCGCCACTCGACGCCGCAGCGGGCACGAACCGCATCACGAGATCGCCGCCGTCGCGCCCGTTTCGGGCCCGCGCGTCCGGGCGGCGCATCACGGTCAAGGTCCAGGTCGCGTCGAAAGCGCCGCGGCAAGCGTGGCCCAGGGGATTCGCCGAACCGGACCCGGCCGGGAACCGAACCCGGCCGGGCCGCGCACCGCCTGCGTGACTTTCATGCCGATCAGCGCGCATCCCGCAAGCCGTCGGAACGTGTACGGATTTTGATCTTGATCCGTACGCACGCCGTGTTTATACATACGATTCAGCATTGACGCATCATGGTCTCGGCACCATCGCGTCGAATGCTGCATCCGCGTCATGCGCGGGCGGGGTTCCCGAAGCAAGTCGCACCAATGCCGTATCGCGATACCTGATGTCTTTTTTCTTCAAAATGTTTCGAATTCCGAAATGATAGGCAGCGAACAATAAATCAATCCAACGCATCAGAAACCAAAAAGGATTCAATCATGTTCCATCGACACCAGCTCGGATGTGCATGCTGCAGCCCTCATTTGGTCGCAACCGCCCTTGGCCAGGGCGAACACGAATGGCAGGATCTGCTCAAGGAATTGAGCCAGACGGAAGCACGCCGGGCGCCCGAAGCCGTGATTTTTCACGGTGGACGCATCTATCCGGACCCGGAAGACACCAGCAGGATGGTCGACGCGCTGGGTATCGCCGACCACAAGGTCATCGCCGTCGGGACACTGGACGACGTACGCCGGCGGGTACGGGCATCCTTCCCCGACGCGCGCGAGCAGACGCTCAACGACAGCCAGACCTTGCTGCCCGGCCTGATCGACCCGCACATGCATATCCTGCCCAGTGCGGTTTTCCAGATCAAGCCGTGGGTCAACCTGTCGCCGTTCGAAGATCAACTGTTGCGTCACGACTACGGCGAAGCGTTTATCCGCAAGGAGCTCGGGAAGGCTGTCGCCGATGCGAAGCAACGACAGGAAAAGTGGGTGGCCGGCATCGGCGTCGATCCGTCGCTGATGAGCGAATGGCTGAACCTCGACCGTGCGTGGCTCGACACGATCAGCACGGACGTGTGCCTGTTCCTGGTCAATGCCTCCGGGCATCTCGCCTACGCCAACAGCGCCGCGTTGCAAGCCGCCGGCCTCCAGGACAGCGAGCCCGACGGCGTGCTGACCGAGTCGCAGGTCGACCTGGTGATGAAATGCATGCCGTCACCGAAGCCGGCCGATCTGCTCGTCAGCATTCGTGACGTGTTGTATGACGCGAACAAGCGCGGCATTACCACCCTGTTCGATGCCGGCCTGGGAATGGGAATGGGGTATTTCGAAGTGGTCGTGATGAAGGCGCTCGCGCAAACGCCATGGATGACGGTTCGTCTCGGCGCGGCCCTGTTCGGCAACAACGATCTCTGGTCGATGTGGCTGAAGCACTTCAAGCCCCAACTGGACAGCAGGCCCGAGGCCCTGTTTTCGATCCGGGCCATGAAGCTGATTGCCGACGGCTCCAACCAGGGGCTGACCGGCCTGCAACGCCAGCCCTACAAGTGTTGCGATGAACACAGTGTTCCCGGCGTGGGACCGAACGGCCTGTTCAACTTCTCCCCGGTCGAAACACTGGCTCAGATCATGCAGGAAGTCATCGCGGCGGAATGGCCGGTCATGACGCATGCCAACGGCGATGAAGCCATCTCCAATGTATTGGCTGCCTACCAGCTGGCGCTGAGCAAAGTTCCGCCCCCGCCGTCAGTCCCGCCCCAACCCAGCCAGGCACCGGTCGAGTTGCGCCACCGGATCGAGCATGCGTCGCTGCTCAGCGACGACGACCTGCGCACGATGAAGCGGCTGTCCGTCTCGCCCAGCTTCCTGATCGGCCATGTCGGCTACTGGGGGCGCGCATTCCAGAAGACCATTCTGGGCGAAGAACGCGCGCAGAAGCTCGATCGATGCAAGTCGGCGCTGCGCGAGGGTCTTCGCATCAGCCTGCACAGCGACCGCTTCGTCTCCCCGCTCGGGCCATTACGTTACATGGACCAGGCAATCGGGCGGGTCATGGAAGCCGACCCGGAGCTGGCGGTGCTGAATGAAGCCGAATGCCTGAGCCCGGCCGAAGCGCTGCGTGCGGTGACCATCGACGCGGCCTGGCAATGCCACCTGGACGATCAGATCGGCTCCTTGAAAGAAGGGAAGCAGGCCGACCTCGTGATCCTGGAACAGGATCCCCTGCAGGCCACGCCGGGAGGGAGCTATTACCAACTGCGCGAAATCCGGGTGCATGAGACCTGGGTCAGCGGGCGCAAGGTTTACGACGCGCTAACCCGGTAGACCGTCGCGATCCGGCACCAAGCGGCTCCGATCGCCGATCACGCGTTCCGTTTCGGAAGCCGGCGATCGGCGATCGTTCTTCAGGCCGCGTGGCGCGGCTCGCGCAGCGCGAGCCGCGCCACTGCGTCGAAATACCGCGCGCCGATCGACAGGATCTCGTCGTTGAAATCGTAGCCCGCGTTGTGCAGCGGCACGCCGCCGCGCCCGGCCGCCTCGCCGTTGCCGATGAACACGAAGTTGCCGGGCACCGCCTGCAGGAACGCGCCGAAGTCTTCCGAGATCATCATCGGCTGCACATCGGCATTCACCGCATCCGCACCAGCAACCTGCGCCGCGGCCCGCACGGCCGTATCGACCCATTCCGGCGAATTCACCGTCGGCGCGAACTCGTGCGTGTACTCGAACGTGCAGGTCGCGCCGTGCGTGCGGCAGATCCCTTCGCTGATCTCGCGCATCCGCGTGGCCAGCAGCGCCTGCACGTCGCGCGAATAGCTGCGCGTGTCGCCCTTGATCGTCACCGTCGACGGCAGCACGTTGCGCAGCCCGTCGGTGATGAACTCCGTGCACGAGATCACCGCCTGCTGGCCCGGATCGAGATTGCGCGACACGATCGTCTGCAGCGCGAGCACGATCTGCGCGCCGATCACGATCGGATCGATGCCCATGTGCGGGCGCGCCGCATGCGTGCCGCGCCCGTCGATCTGGATCACGAAGTTGTCCTCGCTCGCCATGATGCCGCCCGCCCGGGTCGAGAACGTGCCCGCGCGCATGCCCGGCATGTTGTGCGCGCCGAAGATCGCGTCGACCGGAAAGCGTTCGAACAGCCCGTCGGCCATCATCGCCTTCGCGCCGCGCCCATGCTCCTCGGCCGGCTGGAAAATGAAACGCACGGTGCCGTCGAAATCCTTGCGCTCGGCCAGCAGCTGCGCTGCGCCGAGCACCATCGACATGTGGCCGTCGTGCCCGCACGCATGCATCTTGCCGGGCGTGCGCGACGCATGTTCGCGGCCCGGCGCGTGCTCGACGATGTTCAGCGCATCCATGTCCGCACGGATGCCGATCGCGCGCTTGCCGGTGCCGGCCGTCAGGTTCGCGACGAGCCCCGTGCCGCCGATCCCGCGATGCACGTCGAGCCCGAGCGTCGTCAGGATGCGCGCAACGTAGTCCGACGTGTTCACCTCTTCGAAACCCGTCTCCGGATGCTGGTGCAGATGGCGGCGCCACGTCTTCAGTTGCCCCTGCAGCGTGCTTTCTTCGATTGCGTCCATGGCGTTGGCCTCGTCAGTCGTAGTCGATCGGGATCGGTCGTGATGTCGTTCAGGCCGCCACTGCCGCGCGGTCCAGCCAGTCTCGCTGCCGTGCGAGCACGGCGTCGGCCGTCTCGCCGACGCAGCTCCGGTACACGGACGGCGCCGTCGCGCCTTCCGTATTGATCGCCAGCACGCGCGAATGCACGTCGAGCCCCACCTGCCGTGCGAGCGCCGGGTCGCGCATCAGCACGTCGAGCCCCGCGACGCCGGCCGCGCCCGATTCGCCGGCCACGAGCGGCACGTCGCGTTCGCTGCCGGCCGCGAGGCCGCGCATCGCCTGCACCGCGTCTTCGTCGTCGATCAGCATGAAGTAGTCGATGCACATCTCGAGGAAATCCCACGCCAGCGGCGCCGCCTCGCCGCACGCGAGACCGGCCATCACGGAATCGACGCTGCCGGTCGCCTTGGACGCGCGCCCTGCCAGCGCGCTCTGATACAGGCAATCAGCCTGGCGCGGCTCGACCACGATGAAATGCGGCCGCTGCACGCCGTCGCGCTCCCACAGGTAACTCGCAACGCCCGCTGCGAGGCCGCCCACGCCGCCCTGCAGCAGCACGTGCGTGAACGGCCGCCCGTCGTCCTGCGCCGCCTGCGCGGCCGCCTCGGCGGCGATCACGCCATAGCCCTGCATCACGTCGCGCGGAATCGCTTCGTAGCCGTCGTACGACGTATCCGACACGACATACCAGCCGTTCGCCTGCGCAAGCTGCGCCGCGCAGACGACCGACTCGTCGTAGTTCCCCTCGATGCGCACGATCCGCGCGCCGTATGCCGAGATCGCGCGTTCGCGTTCGGCCTCGACGTTCGCGTGCAACACGATCACGCACCCGCAGCCGATCGCGCGCGCGGCGGCGGCGAGCGCGCGGCCGTGATTGCCGTCGGTCGCGCTGATCACCGTCAGGTCGGCCAGTTCCGCCGCATAGCGGCCCGTGACGAGACCTTGCGGATCGAGATCCTGCGTGCGCCGCAGGCGCTTCACGAGCCGCACCAGCGCGATCGGCGCGCCAAGCGCCTTGAAGCTGCCGAGCGGCGAGCGGCACGACTCGTCCTTCACGCTGACGCTCGCGACGCCGAGCCGCGCGGCGAGATCCGGAAGCGCGCGCAGCGGCGTGCGCGCGTTGCCGACGAGCGGCCAGTGCGACAGCCACGCGCCGCTTTCGTCGGCCGAGGCGATGTTCATCACGCGGCGCAGCGCGTGGGGATAGGCGGCGCGCGATGCGCGGGGGTTGGCGATCAGCATGGCGGGCAGCACTCCGTGAGTCGGTTCGGGTCGGGCGCGCACGGGTTGCACGCGCCGCCGGTTCGAAAAATAATATTGCGCATGCCGGTCAATAAAATCGCCAATTCGGCGGCCACCACGCAAAAATTTCTCATTCTTTCGAGGCTTCACGCACCATCATGACCACCCCACTCGATGCGTTCGATCGCAAGCTGCTGATGGAAATCCAGCGCGACGCGCAAACGCCGCAAAGCGAGCTCGGCGCGCGCGTCAACCTGTCGACCGCGGCCGTGAACCGGCGCCTGAAACGTCTCGCGGACGACGGCGTGATCGAGCGTTACACGGCCGTCATCGCGCCGGACAAGGTCGATCATCCGCTGACGATCGTCGTCAACGTCGAAGTCGAAAGCGAGCAGATCGACCAGCTCGACGCGATGAAACGCACCTTCGAGCGCTGCCCGCAGATCCAGCAGTGCTACTACGTGACGGGGGAATGGGATTTCGTGCTGATCCTCGCCGTACGCAACATGGATCAGTACAACGCGCTCACGCGCGAGCTGTTCTTCGCGAACAACAACGTGAAGCGGTTCAAGACGCTGGTGAGCATGAGCCGCGTGAAGGTCGGGCTCGAGGTGCCGGTCGAACCGGGCGAGTAAGTGAGCGTTTGCACACATGAGGCGACCGGCACGCGAATGCATGCGCCGGCCGCCTCCCATCGACGGCTACGTCAGCGACAACTGAAGCTCGCCGCCGAATTCACGTCGCCCGACCCGTTGTAACGCGCCACCTGCGGATACGGGCACAGCGGCCGCGTGCGCCCCGCGCCCCACGATGCGGGCACGTCCGCATTCGGCACCGCATTCGTCGCATCGCGCACGGTGGCCACCACCGCCCCGGGCGCCTGCCCCTGCTCGACCCACGCGACGAGCGGCGTCAGCAGGTCGAACTGGTCGGCCGCCGGGCCGCCCGAGCAGTGGTTCATCCCCGGCACCGGATAGAAGCGCGCGAAATCCGACGCATCGCCGCCGTTCGCCTGTGCGACCCGCGCATACCAGTCACGCGTGTCGTCGAACGAAAACACCGGGTCGCCCGTGCCGTGATAGACGAGCAGCTTCGCACCGCGCGCCTTCAGCGCGGACAGGTTGGTCTCGTCGGGCGGCGTCATGAACGACCACGCGGATTGCATGTACACGCCACTGGTCGCGAAGATAGCCGGCGCGTCGTTGTCCATGTCGAAGCCGAGCGCGAAACCGGGCAGGTTCGCGAGCGTCGCGGCGGTTTTCGGCGGCGTCATGAACGTGAACGCCATCGCGGCCGGGTCGAGCGTGATCGAATTCGACTGCTTCCACGCGGCCCAGCCGCTGCCGGCAATGCCCGGATCGTACGGAAAGCCCGCGTAGAGCGCCGTGCCCGCGCTGTTGCGTGCGCCCGTGAACACGTTCTCGAGCGCGGTCTTTTGCGCGGTCGTCAGGCACGCACCCGTGCGCGCGCCGTTCGCACAGGTCGGGAGGTCCGACTCGACGCTGAAGTGCGCCTGGCAAGCGGCGACGTCCTGCACCATCCCGTCGGCCGCGCCGTCGAGGGCATCGCATTTCTCGACGATCTTCGCGCCGACGAACTGCCGCTCCGCATCGGTGAAGCCGCTGCGGATATCCGGCAGCCCGTTCGACCCGGTCGCCGATGCGATCTTCGCGAACTGCTGCGCGCCGTACATCTCGCCGACCGCCGCCTTCGGCAGATGAAAGCCCGGATCGCCCGCGATGATGCCGTCGTAGTCGGCCGGGTTGCGCACCGCCGTGACCATCGCGTGACGGCCGCCGTTCGAGCAGCCGTCGAAATAGCTGCGGTCGGGCGCCTTGCCGTACGCGAGCCGGATCACCTGTTTCGCCATCGGCGTGAGCGCATCGACCGCGCCGTAGCCGTAGTCGATGCGTGCCTGCGGATCGATGCCGAACAGCGGATTCTGCGCGGCGCTGTGCCCGGAATCCGAGCTGATCACCGCGAAGCCCTGGTTCAGCGCGTCGGTCAGCGGCCCGCCGCCGCCGATCTCGCCGGTTGCGGTCACGACGTTGCCGTCGAGCCCGCCGTTCGCCTGGTAGAAGAAGCGGCCGTTCCACGCCTTCGGCAAGCGCATTTCGAAACCGATCGCATAGGTCTTGCCGTCGACCGTGCTCACGCGCTCGTTCATCTTCCCTGCGATCACGCAGTGCTCGGCGATCAGCTTGCCGGCCACCGTGAGTGCGCCGGCGGCCGCAGTCGTCACCGACGTGAACGACGTGTTCGCATACGCGAGCTTCGCAGCGAGCGCGTCGCAGGTCTGCGCCATCGCCGCCGGTGTCGCGGCGCTCAGGTGGGTCGGTGCGGAATTCACCGAATCGTCGCCGCCGCAACCGGTAAGCATCGCGGCGGCGATCGGTGCAATGCAGAGGAATGCAGATTGTCTGTTCAAGATAACTCCCGTTCGTCAGGCCGCTGACTCAGAACATGTGCTTGATGCCGACCATCGCGCCGAGCTGCCCCATCCCCTCGCCGGGCGTCGTGCCCGCACCGCCGCCGCTGACTGCATAGCGTGCGTGCGCGCTGTTCCACAGATACGAGCTTTGCGCATAGACCGACGTGCGCTTCGTCAGCAGATAGGTCGCGCGCAGCGTCGCCATCGTCGCGCGTGTGTCGTGTGCGGTGTTGACGATCCGGTAGCCTTCGCCGTCGACGACGAAATCCGGCTTGACCGCATACGACGCCCCGACGAAGAACAGATCGGAATGCGCACCGGCCGCGGCCGGCGAACCGGTCGACACGCGTCGCCCGATCCAGCCCGCGCCGATCCGCGCGCCCGCCGCCTGCGCATACGCGCTCAGGTGCACGCGCGCGTCCTTGCCCGCGCTGCTCGCGAAGGCAACCGGTGCGACGCCGTCGAAGAAGTTCGCGGCCGCGCCCGTGCCGCCGCGCTGCTCCTCGTACGATGCGGCCGCACCGAAATACGCGCTGTCGTACTTGAGCATCGCCGACCAGTTGCGGCATTCGACCGCGTGGCCCGGCACCTGCCCCGCGCACGTGCCCTGCCCCGGCGAGTTGCCGGTGCCCGCGCTGTCGCGGCCGAACGAATAAGCGGCGCCGAGCGTCACGCCGCGGTACGTGCCGATGTAGGTCACTGCGTTGTCGGCGCGGCCGTTCGGCACGTACGCGTCGAGCGAGCCGAGCCCGTAGATGTCGGGGCCGATGATGTCCGCGCCCTGCAGCGCGAGGTAGGTCATCGTGTACTGGCGGCCGAACGCCAGTGTGCCGAAGCCGCCCTTCAGCCCGACGAACGCCTGCCGCCCGAACAGCCGCCCGCCTTGGCCGAGATCGCCGCCGCGCACGTTGAAGCCGCTTTCCAGCGTGAATACCGCCTGATAGCCGCCGCCGAGATCCTCCGCGCCGCGCAGCCCCCAGCGCGACGGCAGTTCGCCCGTCACGGCCGGCATGCGCACGACGTGGTCGCCCGCCGCATTCGCGTGCGACACGAATTCGACGCCCGTATCGATGATCCCGTACAGCGTCACGCTCGACTGCGCGTGTGCCGCCGGCGCGGCCAGTGCGCAGCATGCGCCGGCGGCCAGCAGGCCGTTCCTGGTGCTCTTTTTCATGTCGTTGTGTCTCCAGACCTTGAGTAATCGCGCGCTCTGACGGCACGCATGGAAGAAACGGCAAATGTCAGTCGCCGGCCTGCGGGCGGCGGATCAGCAGCAGCGCGGCGACGGCCGCGACGAGCGTGACGGGGATGCTCGCGCCGATCACGACCGGTGCGCTGCGGCCCGCG
>NZ_JAAGPG010000173.1:0-15789 GCF_017104665.1 Burkholderia sp. Se-20378
TGATCGCGCACCAGTTGCTGCTGTATCCGGTCGTCGATTGCGCGACCGAGCATCCGTCGTACGAAACGCTCGGCAACGGCTATTTCCTGACGGCGGACATGATGCGCTGGTTCAAGCACCACTATTTCGACGACGGCGCCGATCGCGCGTCGCCGCTTGCCAGCCCGCTCGCCGCGCAGGACGTCGCGGGCGCGGCGCCGGCGACGATCGTCAGCGCCGAATTCGATCCGCTGCGCGACGAGGCCGAAGCGTATGCGCTGCGTCTCGCGCAGGCCGGTACACCGGTGACGCTCGTGCGCTGGCCGGGCCAGCTTCACGGTTTCGCGAGCATGCTCGGCGCTGTCGATGCAGCCGACCGCGTGCTGACCTTCGGCGCCGACGCGCTGCGTCGCGCGTTCGACGCGACGGAGGCACCATGACACTCGCCGGCACGCTGGAGATCGTCGAAGAGTTGCGTGCGGGCCGAATGGTCCTGCTCGTCGACGAAGAGGATCGCGAGAACGAAGGCGATCTCGTGATCGCCGCCGACCACGTGACGCCCGACGCGATCAATTTCATGGCGCGCTTCGGGCGCGGGCTGATCTGCCTGACGCTGACCGCCGAGCGCTGCGAGCAGCTGAAGCTGCCGCCGATGGCCGATCACAACGGCACGCCGTTCGGTACCGCGTTCACCGTCAGCATCGAGGCGGCCGAAGGCGTGACGACCGGCATTTCGGCGGCCGATCGCGCTCATACGATCCGTGCGGCGGTGCGGGCCGGCGCCCGCCCGGACGATCTCGTGCAACCGGGCCACGTGTTCCCGATCGCCGCGCGCCCGGGCGGCGTGCTCGTGCGTGCGGGGCACACCGAGGCCGGCTGCGATCTCGCGGCGCTCGCCGGGCTCACGCCCGCATCGGTGATCTGCGAGGTGATGAACGACGACGGCACGATGGCGCGGCTGCCCGAGCTGAAGACGTTCGCCGCGCATCACGGGCTGAAGATCGGCACGATCGCCGACCTGATCCATTACCGACGCGAACACGAATCGCTCGTCGAACGCGTCGGCGAGCGGCCGCTGCATACGCCATGGGGACGATTCCGCGCGATCGAGTATCGCGACACCGTGCACGGCGCACCGCATCTCGCGCTCGTGCGCGGCGAGCCCGATCCGTCGACGCCCGTGCTGACGCGCGTGCACGAATGCCATTCGCTGCTCGACCTGCTCGATGCGGAGCCGTCCGCGCATTCGTGGCCGCTGCATGCCGCGCTGCAACGGATCGACGCGGCCGGCTGCGGGGTGGCCGTGCTGCTCGACTGCGACATGCGCGGCGACGCGATGCGGGTGCCGGCCAGCCTTGCGCGCCGGGACGGACGCGTGACGGGGATCGGCTCGCAAATCCTGCGCGAGCTCGGCGTGCGGCGGCTGAACGTGCTGTCGAGTCCGTTCCGGCTGCCTGCGCTGTCGGGGCACGACCTCGAGATCATGGCGTTCATTCCGCTCGGCGACGACGATCCAGAAAGCGCGCGGGGTGCGCACGCGAGCCCGTTGCGGGTGGCGTGAGGTTCGGGCGCTGGATGACACGCGCCACCGGTGCCCGACGAGCTATCGTGTGTTTTCGCTTGCTTTCACGCGATACAGCCTCGGGTTTGTAGCTCGCCCACGCATGCCGCCGCTCCTGTCCAACGGGATGACGGGACGGCGGCATGCCACCGCCCCGCACGCCGGCTCATCCACCCGGACGATGCGTGCCTGCACCACCACCGCACAATGGTCGCCGTGTCCATTCCCGACGCCCGCCCCCTCATGGAATCCGCCGACCTCACGACCGCGTTCAGCCCGCTGCAGATCGGCCCGCTGACGCTGCGCAACCGCCTGATCAAGTCCGCCACCAATGAGGGCATGACGCCGAACGGCGTGCCGTCGCGCGCGCTCGTGCGCTTTCACGAACGCATCGCCGAAGGTGGCGCAGCGCTGACGACTGTCGCGTACTGCGCGATCAGCGACGACGGCCGCACGTTCGTCGACCAGGCGCGGCTCGACGTGCCGACGGTGCGCCAGTTCCGCGCACTGACCGACGCCGTCCATCGCCACGGCGGCGCCGCATCGGCGCAGATCACGCACGGCGGCTGCTTCACGTTCCTGCCGTCGCTGTCGACCAGGCGGCCGTTGAGCGCATCGGGCGGCTTCAACAAGGTCGGCGTGATGAGCGGCCGCTTCCTGAAGCAGGCGATGACGCGCGACCAGATGTCGACCATCGCCGACGAATTCGCGCAGGCCGCACGCCATGCGCGCGACGCCGGCTTCGATGCAGTCGAGCTCCACATGGGGCACGGCTATCTGCTCAGCCAGTTCCTGTCGCCGTTGTACAACCGCCGCCGCGATGCATACGGCGGCGATGCGGCACGGCGTGCCACGTTCCCGGTCGAGGTGCTGCGCCGCGTGCTCGATGCGGTGGGCCGCGACCTCGCCGTCGTCTGCAAGATCGGCGTGACCGAAGGCGTGCGCGGCGGTGGTACGGCCGACGACGCTTGTGAAATCGCGCGGCGGCTCGAAGCCGAAGGCGCGCACCTGCTCGTGCTCAGCGGCGGGATGAACGTCGAATCGGTGTGGCAACTGTTCGGCAGCCCGTTGCCCGGCGACGCGCGCGCGAATGCCGACAACGCGATCGTGCGCACCGCGATGGCGCTGCAGAAGCTCACCGAGCCGAAGATGGGTGCGTTTCGCGAGATGTATTTCCTCGAACACTCGAAGAAGGTGCGTGCGGCCGTCAGGATGCCGCTCGCTTACCTCGGCGGCGTACGTTCACGCGGGAACGTCGAGCTGGCGATGCGCGAAGGGTTCGACGCGGTGGCACTTGCACGCGCGCTCGTGTTCGAGCCGGATTTCGTCAACGGGCTGCGCGACGGCCGGCTCTCGCAGTCGGGCTGCACGTCGTGCAACCGCTGTGTCGTGTCGATGTACACGCCGGGCGGCACCGCGTGCGTGCTGCACGAACCGAACGACCCCGCGCCGAATCGCGTGCCGGCCGCCGGCGCGTGAGGCTTGCCGTGTAACGCGTGACGCCCGATGTCTGACCCGGGGCCTGGCGGTTACTCAGCCGGCGTCGCGCGCGCGGGCGAGCGCCGCGAGATTCCCTTCCCCGAACCCGTGGTGCCCCATGCGCTGCACGACTTCGAAGAAGATCTCGCCGGGCCGGCGCTTGACGAAGGTCTGGAAGAACAGGCGCGGCACGCCATCGCTGCCGATCTCGCCGTCGACCAGCACCGCGCGACGGCGCAGCGCGTCGAGATCGACACCGTGCCCCGGCAGCCGTGCGTCGACGTCGTCGTAATAGCGGGCCGGCGGCTCGATGAATTCGACGCCGTTCGCACGCAGCGCATCGACGCAGGAGAGGATGTCGTCGGTGGCCAGAGCGACGTGCTGCACGCCCTCGCCCGGATGGTCGGGCAGATACGCGTGCATCAGCTCGGTGCGCCGCGTGCCTTCCTCATAGACCGGAATCCGCACCGCGCCGCACGGCGACACCATCACACGCGATTCCTCGGACACATGCCAGTGCGCGTCGATTTCGTGGATCTCGCGAAAATGCAGCAGGTCGTGGTAGAAATCCAGCCACTCCTGCATGCGCCCCACGCCGACGGTCTGCGTGAAATGATCGACCTGCTGCAGCCCGACGCCCACGCAGTCGAGATCGGTATGCGCGGTCGCGATGTCGATGGGCCGGAAATCGATGTCGAAGATGGAAATATCGCCGACGCCGCCGCGCTGGCCGTCACGCCCGCGCCAGCGGTCGATGAAATAGAGGTGCGAATCGCCGATGCCCTGGATCGCCGGAATCTTCAGCTCACCGACGCCGACCTTCTCGCCCTCGAACGCCCACGCGCCGAGCTCGATCGCCCGCTCGAACGCGCGCCGGGCGCTGGCCACGCGCAGCCCGATCGCGCAGACGCCCATCCCGTACTCCTCCGCGTAGCGCGCGGCGAACGAATCGGGCTCGGCGTTGATCAGGAAATGCATCTGCCCTTGCCGGTACAGCGTGACGTTCTTGCTGACATGCCGCGCGATCGCCTTGAACCCGAGCTGCTCGAAGCGCTGCGCGAGCGCCTCCGGCACGGGCGCCGCGAATTCGACGAATTCGAGGCCGGCCATCCCGAGCGGATTGGCAGCCGGATCGGCAACGGGCGGCGTATCGCTGGACAGGGGGTGGGAATTGCCGGGCATTCCAGTCTCCGGGGGCTTGCGGTAGATGGGGATGGCGCTCGTCGCGTGCGGCATGCGCGGCCAGGGTGGCGCCCACGCATCCGCCCCGAACGGGCGAGTTATCAATGCTGCAGATTTTAACCAGTTCGTTCACGGCGGCACACCCTGGCCAAACGGGATATCGTCACGCCGCCTAGTGCAAACCCGGAAAGCGTTCGATAATCGCACGGACTTGAACGATAATCGCGCATTCTGTCCGATTGGCCAATTGCCGCAACGCGGCGCGCGCCCTATTCTCCGTTCACCCATCGACTTCAATGCAGCATCGGACGCGGCGCCGCCACGATTCCTCGATGCGCCGTGCCAGGAGACATCGCCATGACCCCAACTTTCGACACCCTCGACGCCGCCGCCAGTGCCCGCATCCGCAGCCAGGCCCGCAAGGCCGCGATCGGCAGCTTCGTCGGCGCCGTTGTCGACTGGTACGACTTCCTGCTGTACGGGATCGTCGCCGCACTGGTATTCAATTCCGAGTTCTTCCCGAAAGTCAGCCCGACGATGGGCACGCTCGCGGCGTTCGCGACCTTCGGCGTCGGGTTCCTGTTCCGGCCGCTCGGCGGCGTCGTGTTCGGCCACTACGGCGATCGGCTCGGCCGCAAGCGGATGCTGGTGCTGACCGTGATGCTGATGGGGCTGTCGACGGTCGCGATCGGCCTGCTGCCGGCATTCTCGACGATCGGCTGGTGGGCGCCCGTGCTGCTGGTGCTGATGCGCGCGATCCAGGGTTTCGCGGTTGGCGGCGAATGGGGCGGCGCGGCGCTGATGGCCGTCGAAAGCGCACCGAAGCAGAAGAAGGCGTTCTACAGCAGCGGCGTGCAGGTTGGCTACGGTGTCGGCCTCGTGCTCGCCACGGGCATCGTGTCGATCCTGAGCCACACGCTCGGCGAGGCTGCCTTCAAGTCGTGGGGCTGGCGCCTGCCGTTCGTGTTCAGCATCGTGCTCGTGCTGATCGGGCTGTGGGTGCGCAAGAACATGGACGAATCGCAGGAGTTCGTCGAGAAGGTCGAACACGGCAACCGCAAGCTGCGCCTGCCGGTGCTGGAAGCGCTCACGCGCCATCCGAAGGCATTCCTGCTGATCATCGCGCTGCGCCTCGCCGAACTGTTCACGATGTATATCGTCACCGCGTTCGCGCTCAGCTATTCGACGACGAACCTCGGCATGTCGCGCGACCTGTTCCTGAACATCGGCCTGCTGGTGGGCGCGGTGAGCTGCGTGACGATCCCGTGTTTCGCGTGGCTGGCCGACCGCTACGGCCTGCGCCGCATCTACCTGATCGGCGCGCTGATCGGTGTCGCATCGGCGGTGCCGTTCTTCGTCGCGCTGGAGGCACGGTCGATCGCGTGGATCGTGATCTTCTCGATTTTGCTCGCAAACGCCGCGCACGACATGGTCGTGAGCGTCCAGCAGCCGCTGTTCACCGAGTTGTTCGGCGCCGAATACCGCTATAGCGGCGCGGGTGTCGGCTACCAGTTCGCGAGCGTGGTCGGCGGCGGGTTCACGCCGTTCATCGCGGTCGGCCTCGTCAGCGTGGCCGGCGGTTCGTGGCACCTTGTTGCCGGTTATCTCGCGGTGGGCTGCCTGATCTCGCTGGTGGTCGCCGCGCGGATGCGGGCGGCGCAGTAACGCAGATAAGCGTCTCCCGCTACACGCGAACGAGGCGCGGCAAACGGGCGTAAAGGCGTTCGACGAGTTGTCTAGCGTTCTCGCCGTAATGCAGCTCACGGTGGCAGTTGGGGCAAACGGCCACCGTGTTCGATACGAGATCGGGGCCTAGCTCCGCCAGCTTGCGGACATGGTGCACTTCCAAGTACGGCAGCCCGTCCGCCCCCTTGAACGGCGCGGGCTCGCGACAGCATTCGCATGTCCCGTTCGCCTGCGCCAATACCCACGCCTTGACCAACGGATCGCGGCGAATTTGGGTCACGGTCGCACTGGTGGCAGCAGGATTCGCGTTTCCCGGCGGCGGTGCAATCTGCGCCTTTTTCAACGCGTCGCGTACGTCGAGTTCGAATTTCACGGCCGGGGCCGCCGGCCGCTTCCCTAGTTCGTTGATGAATTGCTCGATCAACACACCGTTCGAGCCGACGTTTTTAGCGGGCTTGAGTCCGGGAAGCCATTGGCGGCCCATCAGCGCCAGCACATAGGAAACGTTTTGCATCCGGTACTCGAACGCTTTGGCCGTTCGATTGAACTGCCCGGCCAACCTGGCGTACACGGCCTTCTTGACGTAAGGCTGCCCTGCACGCTCGCTCTCGAGCATTTTGAGATATTCGTCGACTGAAGAACGGAGTTCCTCGTGTGTCCATGGTCTGCCATCAGCATTCGAAGAAACGTCGTCAGGTACGAGGGATTTTGGTGTTGGCGTCGACATGAAGGGGCGCATTCGGGAGTCTGGCTTCGATTTTACGAGATAAGAAACCGATCCGATCCTGGTCGCCAGGGCTGACTCCTTCCATTTTTGTGCGGCCGTCTCACCGTTGGATCGCCGATATCGTCCGCGTCCAACGTCAAACACCGTCAATCACCCACCCCGATTCCCCCTTTTCCCCTCTGAACATTCCACGCCGCCCGCCGACCAATGGCATCATATGGGCCTACGTCAGTCACCGATACGCCCCCATATCATGTCGAATCTCATCGTCCACGGCGGCACTCCGCTGCGCGGGGACATCAAGCCGTCCGCGAACAAGAACGCCGTCCTGCCGATTCTGTGCGCCACCCTGTTGACCGATCAGCCGCTGCGCCTCATCGGCGTGCCGGATATCACCGACGTGCGCAAGATCCTCGACATCTTCCGCACGCTCGGCAGCGACGTGTCGGTCGACTTCACTACCGGCCTGCTCGAACTCCACCATCGCAACACGAAATTCGATCCGGCCGTCCATCGGCTGCCGGAAGCGATGCGCTCGTCGATCATGCTGATCCCGCCGCTGCTCGCGCGCTTCGGCGTCGCGCGCCTCGAGAACGACGTGAAGGGCTGCACGCTCGGCGTGCGCGAGATCGATCCGCACGTCGAAGTGTTCGAACGCTTCGGCGCGCACATCGAGCGCACGCCCGATTCGCTGATCGTCCGCACCGACGGCCCGCTGACGGCCAACGACCACTGGCTCGACTACGCGTCGGTGACGACCACGGAAAACTTCGCGCTGTGCGCGACGACCGCGAACGGCACGTCCACGCTGATGAACGCCGCGTCCGAGCCGCACGTGCAGGAGTTCTGCCAGTTCCTCGCGATGATCGGCGTCGCGATCGAAGGCATCGGCACGTCGCGGCTCTGCGTGACGGGCGGCCGCAAGCTCGGCGGCGGCGAGTTCCGCTTCGCCGAGGATTTCCACGAGATCGCGACGTTCCTCGCGCTCGGCGCGATCACGGGCGGCGACATCACGGTGCGCAACTCGTCGCCCGAGCATTTCCCGCTGATCGACCGTACGTTCGCGAAGTTCGGCGTCAACGTCACGCACCGCGACGGCTGGTCGCGCGCGGAACGCGACGGCCCGCTGCGCGTGCGCCGGCCGTTCACGCAGAACATCCTCACCAAGGTCGAAGCCGCGCCGTGGCCGTACCTGCCGGTCGACCTGCTGCCGATCTTCATCGCGCTCGGCGTGCGCGCGGAGGGCAGCGCGATGTTCTGGAACAAGGTGTACGACGGCGCGCTCGGCTGGTCCGGCGAACTGTCGAAGTTCGGCGCGCACGTGCTGCTGTCCGATCCGCATCGTCTGATCACGTTCGGCGGGCTGCAACTGACGCCGGCGCGCGTCGAGAGCCCGTACATCATCCGCGTCGCGATCGCGCTGCTGATGGTGGCCGCGAGCATCGAAGGCCGCTCGGAAATCATGAACGCACTGCCGATCCGCCGCGCGCACCCGCACTTCGTCGAGAACCTGCGCTCGGTCGGCGCGAACGTCGAGTGGACGAGCAGCGAGTAAGACCCTGACGGTACGGCGCAGGTCATCCGGGCGCCGTACCATCCTCCGCACCCGGTCGGCGGCCGCGCCGGCCGCCTCCTCCCGCGTTACTCGCCTCCCCCGCAATCGACATCGCCACCGCCCATGTGGTCGAACCCGTAGAGCATCACGGCCGTCGTGCCTCGCGCGGGGTTGCTCGGGCGCTTCGCGAGGCTTTGGTCGAGCGGGGCCGACGGATACTGGACACTCGTGTCCATCAGGTTGCCCGGCTCCGTCCGCAACTCCGCTTCGGTCAGCTTGCTCCCTTCCGCGCGCGGCAGCCCGAACGCCTTGCGCACGTCCGCTTCATTCCACGTTCCCTTCAGCGTGACGGTCACCATCTGCAGCCTGCCTTGCTCCCAGTCCAGCTCGACCTTCGTCGCGAGCGGATGCACGCTGGCCGCGAGCCGGTCGGGGAACGCCGGGCCCTCGTAGTACGCCGTCGTGTTCTTGCACGCATCACCGGTGTTCCGGTACTTCTTCAACGCGCAATTGAAGCGCTTGTCACGGTAGCCGAAGGTCGTTTCGACGTAGCAGCCGAATGTCGGCGATGTCATGCGCGGCCACGCACGCACATCGACGGTCGGCTTCGGGAGCGGCGTGCCGGACGAAGGATTCGCCGCGGCAAGCAGCGGCACGGCCGTGACGAGCACGGCCAACACGGATTCGCGAATTTTCATTGTTCTGTTCCAGTCGAGGCGGCGATTCTAGCGCGGCTTCGCCAGAGCAATCGACCCTGCAATGCGGCGCAATAGCCGCAAGACTTTCGGCATGTATTCCACATAAGGCGCGCACGTCAGGCTGATCCGGTCGTTCGGCGGGTCGCCGGTTGTCGTCGACGGTCATGTTCCGGCTCGGGGCACACATCCGGCGTCGAATCGTACAAGCCCCGGCTGCGTGTCGCGGCAGAGCCGATCTGCGCGATAATCGCCCATTCGCGCGCGATTACCGCGCACTCAGCCCTCTTCCGACGATGAAAAAGCCCGAACTCGACCGACGCGACTGGATTGCCGGCCTCGAAAAAGGCCTGGCGATCCTCGAGGCGTTCGACAGCCAGCATGCGCGCATGACGCCCACCCAGGCCGCCGCGCGCACCGGCCTCACGCGCACGGCCGCGCGGCGCTATCTGCTGACGCTCGAATCGCTCGGCTACGTGTACACCGACGGCAAGCTGTACGGCCTCACGCCGCGCGTGCTGCGGGTCGGCTGGTCGTACTTCGATTCGGCGCGCCTGCCGCGCACGGTCCAGCCCTATCTGCAGCAATTGAGCGCTTCGCTGAACGAGTCGGCGTACGTGAGCGTGCTCGACGGCTGGGAACTCGTGTTCATCGCGCGCAACGGCGTGTCGCGCGTGATGACGACCGGTTTCGTGCTCGGCGCGCGCGTGCCGGCGCCGCTCACGTCGCCGGGCGTCGTGCTGCTCGCCCACCATCCCGATCGCGAAGCCGTGCGCACGTGGCTCGACGACACCGAACTGCCGCCGTTCACGCCGCACACGATCACCAACAAGGCGCGCCTGCTCGAACAGGTCGACCAGGCACGCGACGCCGGGTTCGCGGCGATCGAACAGCAATTGCAGGTCGGCGTGCGCGGGATCGCGGTACCGCTGAAGAACCGTCACGGCGAAGTGGTCGCCGCGCTGAGCACGAACATGCCGATCGGCGCGGAGACGACCGATGCGGCCGTGCGGCGCTTCCTGCCGCACCTGCAGGAAGCCGCGCTCGCGATGCTGAATGTGCTGTAGCGGCAGCACGCACCCAGGCCGCGTCCACAGCCGCCCGATCTCGCTACGCGACGGATGGCACCCGCTTGCCGGAATCGGCCGTCTGCCGGCAGCGCTTCTTCCGTCTCACCCGATTCGCCACCACCGCGGCAGCAGATCGCGCACTTCGCGCCGCCGGTAGCGGTCGTCGATCAGATGCACGACGCCTTCGTCGTGCTCGGTGCGGATCACGCGCCCGGCCGCCTGCACGACCTTCTGCAAGCCCGGATACAGGTACATGTAGTCGTAGCCGTTGCCGAAGCGCGCGTCCATCGCACGCCGCATCTGCTCGTTGACGTCATTGACCTGCGGCAGCCCGAGCGTCGCGATGAACGCGCCGATCAGCCGCTCGCCGACCAGGTCCACGCCTTCCGAGAACGCACCGCCCAGCACCGCGAAGCCGACGCCGCGCCCACCCGCGTCGAAGCGCGCGAGAAACGCGTCACGCTCGCTTTCGGCCATGCCGGGCGCCTGCGCCCAGACGGGCACGTCCGGATGCCGCGTCTGCATCAGCGCGACCACGCGCCCCAGGTAGTCGAAGCTGCTCAGGAAGCCGAGGTAGTTGCCGGGCCGCGTCGCGTATTGCGCGGCGATCAGGTCGACGATCGGTTCGAGCGAACGGTCGCGGTCGCGCCAGCGCGTCGAAACGTGGCTCGCGACGCGCACCGTCAGTTGCTCGGCGCGGAACGGCCCGTCGACGTCGAGCCAGCCCGTGTCGCCGGGCAACCCGAGCGTGTCGCGGTAGAAGTGAAACGGGCTCAGCGTGCCGGAGAACAGCACGGTCGCGCACGCGGCTTCGTAGCGCGGCGCGAGAAAGCCGGCCGGAATCACGTTGCGCACGCACAGCGTCGACTGGACGCGGCGCCGGCGGCCGGCCGACGCAACGCCGTCGAGCGCCGGCTGGCGCGGCATCGGTTCGCCGTGCAGCGTCGCGTCGAAGATCGACGCGCTGTCGAACGCTTCGGCAAGCACGCCGAACTGGATCGCCTCGAAATGAAACCGCAGCAGTGCGTCGCCGTTCGCGCGCGGCGCGTCGGCCAGATGTTCGCCGATCGCCGCGACGAGGTTCTGCACGGCCGACACGATCGGGCCCGGTATCTCCGGATACGCGGCATACCGCTCGGCCTGCGCGCGACTGACCGTGCCCCAGGCGCGGGCGAGCCGGTCGAACGCCTTGCGCAGCGCCGCGGGCGCAGCCTCGCGGGCCGCCGCGAATGCGAACGGGTCGAGCGACGCGCTGTACATCTTGCGCGCGCGATCGAGCAGGTTGTGCGCTTCGTCGACGAGCACGCCGACCCGCCACTGGTTCTGCTGCGCGAGCGTGTGCAGCATCGCGCTGCCGTCGTAGTAGTAGTTGTAGTCGCCGATCACCATGTCGGACCAGCGCGCGAGCTCTTGCGAGAGGTAGTACGGGCAGACGTCGTGCGCGAGCGCGGCCGCGCGCACCGTGTCGCGGTCGAGCAGCCCGGCGTCGATCGCCGCATCGCGCGCGGCCGGCAGCCGGTCGTAGAAGCCTTTCGCGAGCGGGCACGATTCGCCGTGGCACGCGCTGTCTGGATGCTCGCACGCCTTGTCGCGCGCGACGAGTTCCAGCACGCGCAGCGGCAGCTCGGGCGTGCCGGCGCCGAGCGTCGTTGCCGCTTCGAGCGCGAGCGCGCGGCCGGGCGTTTTCGCGGTGAGGAAGTACACGTGGTCGAGCTCGCCCTCGCCGCAGGCCTTCAGCAGCGGAAACACGGTGCCGACCGTCTTGCCGATGCCGGTCGGCGCCTGCGCCATCAGGCAACGCTCGTCGCGTGCCGCGCGATACACGGCCACCGCCAGCTCGCGCTGGCCGCTCCGGAACTGCCCGTTCGGCAACGCGAGCGCGCGCAGCGCTGCATCACGCGCCGCGCGGTGGGCCGTCTCGCGCTCGGCCCAGCCGACGAAGCACGCGCATTGCTCGGCGAAGAACGTCGCGAGCTCGGCCGCTCCAAGCGTTTGCGTCAGCGTCGTCTCGCGTTCGGACACGATGTCGAAATAGACGAGCGCGACGTCGATTTCCTGGAAGCCGCGCGCGTCGCACATCAGGTGCGCATAGACCTTCGCCTGCGCCCAATGCAGCGCGCGGTGGTTGGCCGGCATCGCATCGAGGCTGCCGCGATAGGTCTTGATTTCCTCGAGGCGATTCGCCACCGGATCGTAGCCGTCCGCGCGGCCGCGCACGGTGAGCGTGCCCCACGTGCCCGTCAGCGCGATCTCGGTTTCGTAGCGGGCGCCACGGTTCGACGTGACCGCTCCGTGGCCGGCAATGCCTTCGAGCGCGGTCGGCGCGGGCGTGAAGCGCAGGTCGAGATCGCCGCGTCGCGCGGTGAACTCGCACATCACCCGCACCGCGACGACGTAGCTCATGCGGACAGACCCGCCGCTTCGATGTGTACGACGCCCTCACCGGCCCACTCGACGTCGATCACGCGCACCGGGATGCCGTGCGCGACGCAGTACGCGAGCCAGCGCGTCTGGTTGTCCTGCAGGCGGTCGCCAGGGCCTTTCACCTCGACGAGTTCGTAGCGGCGCTCGCCGGGCCAGAAGCGGACGAGATCGGGCAGCCCCGACCGGTTGCTGCGGATATCCGCGAGCAGGCGCGTGAACCACAGCCGCAGGTGCTCGGGCGGCAGGCACGCGAGCGCCTCGTCGAGCAGTTCGTCGGTCAGCACGCCCCAGAACACGAACGGCGATTGCAGCCCCGCCTTCGTCGCGAAATGCCGGCGGATCGTGTCGCGATACGCGCCTGAATCGAGTTGCGCGAAGCATGCGGCGAACGCGTCCGCACGACGCGCGACGAAATCGGGCGCGTGCAGGTCGGCCGGACCGCGCTGGAACGGGTGGAAGAACGCACCGGGCACCGCGGCGAATACGGGTTCCCAGCACAGCAGCCCGAACAGCGAATTGATCAGCGTGTTTTCGACGTAATGGACTGGCGAAGCCGGTTGCGCGAGATGGTCGCGCACCGCGAATTCGACGCTGACGAACGCGTCGGGGCGCGCAAGCACGAGCGTTTCGCGCGGCACGTCCGCTGCCGCGGCTGCACGTTCGACGCGCTGCCCGAGCCGGCGCTGCAGGCGCGGCAGCATGCGCTCGACACGCTGGCGCTCCTCGTCGCTCTCGAAGCCGCCGCGCGCATCGAGCGCCAGCGCGAGCGCATCGTCGTCACGCCCGCAGCGTTCGAGCACACGGATACGTCGATGGCGGCTGCCGGGCCATGCGCTGCGCACATACGCGTCGAGTGCAGCGGCCCAGTCGGCGCGGCGTTCGCAGGTTTGCCCGAGCGCGAACAGCAGCTTCGCGCGACGTGTCGCAAGCCACGGCTGCGCGCAACCGACCGCGTCGATGGCGCGCATCAGGTCGTCGAACGGCAGATCGTCGGGCCACGCGTCGAGCGCATCGCGGCACATCTGCAGCGCGAGATACGCATCGACGTCGCCGCGCTGCTGGAACGCGCGCGACGACGGCGCGATCGGCACGTTTTCGTACTGGAATACGCCGAGATCGGCGAGCACGAACTCGCTCCAGTCCTGATGCAGATTGCCGAAGAACATCAGGCGCAGCCGGTCGCACAGCGCGCCGACCGTCACGCGCAGCACGCGGTCGCCGGCCTGTGCGCACCACGCATCGAGCGATTGCGCGACGTCGTGCGCGGGACGCAGCCGTTCGAGCCATTCGGGCTTGCGCTCGCCCGCATGCGCGGCAAGTGCCGGAAAGATGCGCAGCAGATCAGCCTTGGTCGACAGCGCGAACAGTTCGTCGAGCGTCAGCGCGGGCGCCGGATCGACCCAGCCGAGGTCGACGAGCGGCGCGGCCGCGTCGAGCGTGCAGCCGATTTCGTCGTACACGAGCTTGCTGGCGCGGAAGTCGGCGCCGTTGCGCATCAGCATCCGCACGAGCAGCGCGCGCGACGCCTGCGGCAGTGTTGCGAACTGGCGAACGAACGCGTGCTCGTGTTCGTCGAACAGGTCGTCGTAACGCGCGCCGAGCCAGGCCAGCGCGCGTTCGAAATTGGTCAGGTAGTAAAACGCCGGGGGCGTCGGCGATGCAGGCGTCACGGGGATTGATCACTGTACATTTGTACAGGTCGGAATCATATCAAATGTGACGGCAAATGCCGCGCGCTCCATCGGCCATCGGCCGCCCGGCCCCGCTCAGAACTGGTAATTCACCGACATGTCGAACACGCCGTTGGTCGACTGCTGCGTGATCGGGCTGCGCGCGGCGCGGCCGACGAGCTGCTCGATCGCGCCGTCGATCGTGACGAACCAGTGCTTGTTCACGAACCAGGCCATCGTCACGCCCGCGCCGAACGACTTCATCCCGGCCCCCGACGAATAGGCCGGCAGCCCGGAACGCGCGGCGGCGCCCTGACTCACGCCGAACCAGCTGTTCATGTAGCGCGAATCGGCGAACGACACGGTCGGCCCCGCGAACCAGAAGAAATGCTCGTTGCTGCCCGGCAGCGGCATGTACGCGGAGAAATCGCCGACCCAGCCGTTCGAGCCGCCGATGCTGCGCCGGATATCCGCGCGCAGCACGAGCGGAAATTCCTTCGAGATCACGTAGTCGGCCGCCAGTTTCATCACCGGGGCCGCGTTGATGTTGTCGAGGCCGTTCAGGTGCTGGATATCGTCGGCCGAGCGGCGCCCGAGGTCGTAACCGACGGACAGGCTCACGCGCCAGTTCGGCCCGCGCAGCACGTTCGCGCCGAGCCCCTCGCCCGTCGACAGGAAGAACAGGTCGCGATAGCGGATGTCGACGTTCGGGCCGCCCATCACGCGATAGCGGTCGGAGCCCGCATAGCGCGGCTGCAGCGTCATGGCAGCGCCCACGCTGATGTCCCAGGTGGAGATGTTCGGATCGTAGAGTTTTTCGAGCGGCACGCCCGCCGAGTATTGCCACTCGCCGAGCGGCGAAGGCGTCTGGGCCGACGCATCGCGGGCGCCAGCCGCGGCGAGCGCCGCGCAGGCCGACACACCGGAAACGAACCGGCGTGCGCCGGGTGACAGCAATGGGCGAGCAACAGTCATCAAGGTCCCCGTCGGTTGCGCGAAACGAACCTGAAGTAAAGCGCCTTGCGCCTCTTCGGCTGCAGCGGCTGGCAGCCTGCGGCGCGAACGTAGCGTGCGCTGAATTAACGGACATCCTACGCGACGCGCGCGCAGACGCAAAGCGCCCGCTGCGTGCGGGCACTTTGCCGTGCGCAGGACCGTCTTTTGAAGCGGGGTGGAATCAGAATCGCTCGACGTGATAGTCGCCGGCCAGCGCGGCCGGGCTGCGCGTCGACATCATCCGCGAGAAGCCGTCGGCGAGCCGACCGAGCGCGAGCTGCTTCTGGCTCGCGTCCCAGTGCGTATAGGTGTCGTACGCGGCATCGTCGAACGACACGGTGACGGCAACCGGGTGGCCGCTGGCGCGAAAACCGATCTGCAGCACGCCGCCGGGCAGTTCCTCGATGTGATAGCGCAACGAGCGCGATTCGAAATAGCGGCCCAGCACCTGAGCGATCGCGCGCTTGTCTGGCGATTGCACGTGAATGTCCATGAGGGTCCTCCTTTTTTCAGTGTTCGCGCGGACGGTTGTGATGCATCCCCTCCCGGCATCCGCATCGGCGGCGGGTGCGACGGCGGGTCGCCTTGCGGCAGCCCGTCCGGCACGGGCGGATCGACGGGATCGTCGTGCCCGGGCGTCGGGTCCGGGTCGACGTCGGGTGTCGTCGGTTCGGGGCGGTGCAGCGTGAATGGCGTATTCATGTCTCTCCTGCGCGACGGCGCGCGCATCTCGATGGCGCCGTCATCGCGCGCAAGCGGCGTGCC
>NZ_JAAGPG010000174.1:0-15700 GCF_017104665.1 Burkholderia sp. Se-20378
GCGCGATCCGCGCCGCCGTCGCGAAAACCGGGATGCCGGCCGGCGTGTTCTCGTTGCTGGTCGGCCCCGGCCGCGTGATCGGCGCGGCGCTCGTCAGCCATCCGGCGGTCCAGGCGGTCGGCTTCACCGGGTCGCGGCAGGGCGGCATGGCGCTCGTGCAGCTCGCGAACGCCCGCCCGCAGCCGATTCCCGTCTACGCGGAAATGAGCAGCATCAACCCGGTCGTGCTGTTCCCGGCGGCGCTCGCCGCGCGCGGCGACGCGATCGCGACGGGCTTCGTCGATTCGCTGACGCTCGGCGTCGGCCAGTTCTGTACCAACCCGGGCCTCGTGCTCGCGATCGACGGCCCCGATCTCGACCGCTTCGAAACCGTCGCCGCACAGGCGCTCGCGAAGAAGCCGGCCGGCGTGATGCTCACGCGCGGCATCGCCGATGCGTATCGCAACGGCCGTGGCAAGCTGGCCGAACTGTCGGGCGTGCGCGAGGTCGGCGCGGGTGAGGCGGCGCAGACCGACTGCCAGGCCGGCGGCGCACTGTACGAAGTCGGTGCACAGGCGTTCCTGGCCGAGCCGGCGTTCAGCCACGAGGTGTTCGGTCCGGCGTCGCTGATCGTGCGTTGCCGTGATCTCGACGAAGTCGCGCGCGTGCTCGAAGCGCTCGAAGGCCAGCTGACGGCCACGCTGCAGATGGACGCCGACGACAAGCCGCTCGCGCGCCGGCTGCTGCCGATCCTCGAACGCAAGGCGGGCCGCCTGCTGGTCAACGGCTACCCGACCGGCGTCGAGGTGTGCGACGCGATGGTGCACGGCGGGCCGTTCCCGGCCACGTCGAACCCGGCCGTCACGTCGGTCGGCGCGACAGCGATCGAGCGTTTCCTGCGGCCCGTGTGCTACCAGGATTTCCCGGACGATCTGCTGCCGGAAGGGCTGCAGGAAAGCAATCCGCTCGCGATTCCGCGGCTGCGGGACGGGAAGGCGGAGTGATCGGCTGAGGGGGTGATCCCGGCGGCGGGTATGCCGGGATGACGGCCTGAAACGGAAAGGCGGAAGGGGCCGGTCGGCCGCTTCCGCCTTTTTTCATGGCCGGCTTCCGCGCCGCCCGCTTTTCTCCTACAGTACCGAAGCCGCGGGTCGACCGACCCGCAGGCAAAACCTGAGAGATCCAGAAAAAGACCAAGAGGGAACGGCATCATGAACATCAGCAAACGTGGCGACCACCTGTTCGCGGCCGGGTTGTGGAAAGCGGTCGGCGACGTCGCGAAATCGGTGCGCACGCAGGTCGGGGAATACAGCGAAGGCCGCGTGCTGGCCAACGCGTTGTTCGAATTGCAGCGTGACCTGGGCGGCAGCGAATTCGACGTGACCATCAACCAGGGGCGGCCCGTTACCGGCTCCGATCCGCATTCGCTCCGCTTCGGCCAGGCCGTCAAGCGGTTCAGGCTGGACATGGAGGCGCTGGCGTTCGCGCTGAAGCACCGCCGCAGCATCGACGAGCGCGACCCGGGCCTGCGCACCGACGCGCTGACGCAGGCCAACAGCCAGCTGGCGACCGCGAAGCAGTACGCGATGCTCACGGTCGGGCGGTTCTTCGACGCAGTCGTCGATCCCGACGTGCTCGACCAGATGCTCGCCAGCGATCCGAACACGCGTGCACGGCGCTCGGCCACCGGCGCGGAGATCGCCGCGACCCGGCTCAGGCTGGGCAGCCTGCGCTACCGGATCGTCGGCACCATCTCGCAGATGTGACGAAAACGGCCGGCCCGCGAAGCGCGGGGCGGCCGTCGAAGAACGCAAGCGGGCCGAATGCGCGGCGCCGCGCCGGCCCACGCCGAAGCGTGTGCCGGTTGACTGCCTGCCGCTTATTGCGGCCCCATCTTCTTGATCAGCACGTCGAGCTCGGCCGCTTCCGCTTCCGTGAGGTCGACGAGCGGTGCGCGCACCGGGCCTGCGTCATGGCCGACGAGCTTCGCGCCCGCCTTCACGATGCTGACCGCATAGCCCGCGCGGCGATTGCGGATCTTCAGGTACGGCAGGAAGAACTCGTCGATCAGGCGGCCGACCGTGGCGTGGTCGTCCTTCGCGATCGCTTCGTAGAAGTCCATCGCCGTCTTCGGGATGAAGTTGAACACGGCCGACGAATACACCGGCACGCCGAGCGCCTTGTACGCGGCGGCATAGACTTCGGCCGTCGGCAGGCCGCCGAGGTACGCGAAGCGGTCGCCGAGGCGGCGGCGGATCGTCACCATGCTTTCGATTTCGCCCACGCCGTCCTTGAAGCCGATCAGGTTCGGGCAACGGTCGGCGAGGCGCTCGAGCATGTCGGCGTTGAGCTTCGAATTCGCGCGGTTGTACACCACGACGCCGATCTTCAGCGCGCGGCACACCTGCTCGACGTGGTCGGCGATCCCTTCCTGGCTGGCTTCGGTCAGGTAGTGCGGCATCAGCAGCACGCCGCTCGCGCCGAGGCGCTCGGCCTCCTGCGCATATTCGATCGCGACGCGCGTCGCGCCGCCCGCGCCGGCGAGGATCGGCACCTTGCCCTTGCAGGTTTCCGTCGCGACACGGATCACGTCCGAGTACTCGCGCTGCGTGAGCGAGAAGAATTCACCGGTGCCGCCGGCCGCGAACAGCGCGCTCGCACCGTACGGCGCGAGCCATTCCAGGCGTTCGGCATAGGTGGACGGGCGGAAGCTGCCGTCGACGTCGAAATCCGTCAGCGGAAACGACAGCAGGCCGTGGGAAATGATCTGTTTGAGTTCTTGCGGTGAGGTCATGGTTGGTTCGTCCGTCTAGCGCGAGTGCTGGGTTCGTCGGGAACGGCATACGAGCCACATTGGCGATGTCGTTGTATGTCATCGTACAACGAGGGGAGGGGTGACGCAAGCGGTTTGCTGGCAGATAAATAGTAGGGTCTTTCCGGATAAGGGTTTACGCAGCATCGCCGATCAAGGTTGAATGTCGTATGATGACTAACGATGTGGCCGATAGCCTCCAGGAATTCCGATGACTGCTTCCCCGCTCTATATTCGCGTGCACCCGGACGACAACGTCGCGATCGTCGTCAACGACGGCGGCTTGCCCGAGGGCGCGACGTTCGCCGACGGGCTGACGCTGCGCGAAGGCGTGCCGCAAGGGCACAAGGTTGCGCTGGTCGATCTCGCGGCCGGCGACCCGATCGTCCGCTACAACGTGGTGATCGGCTATGCGCTGGTCGAGCTGCGCCGCGGCAGCTGGGTCAACGAGCGCACGATGCGCATGCCCGAGCCGCCGGGGCTCGACGACCTGCCGCTCGCAACACGCGCCGCGCCGCCGCTGCCGCCGCTCGAAGGCTATACGTTCGAGGGCTTCCGCAATGCCGACGGCTCGGTCGGCACGCGCAACATCCTCGCGATCACGACGACCGTGCAGTGCGTGTCCGGCGTGGTCGAGCATGCGGTGAAGCGGATCAAGGCCGAGCTGCTGCCGCGCTACCCGAACGTCGACGACGTGGTCGGGCTCGAGCACACGTACGGCTGCGGCGTGGCGATCGACGCACCCGACGCCGACATCCCGATCCGCACGCTGCGCAACATCAGCCTGAATCCGAATTTCGGCGGCGAGGTGATGACCGTGAGCCTCGGCTGCGAGAAGCTGCAGCCCGAGCGCCTGCTGCCGCCCGGCACGATTCCGGTCGCGGCCGACGGTGCGACCGACAACGGCGGCGTGGTGTGCCTGCAGGATGCCGCGCACGTCGGCTTCAACTCGATGATCGACTCGATCATGAAGATGGCCGAATCGCATCTCGAGCGGCTTGACCGCCGCCGCCGCGAGACGTGCCCCGCGTCGGATCTCGTCGTCGGCGTGCAGTGCGGCGGCAGCGACGCGTTCTCGGGGCTCACCGCGAACCCGGCCGTCGGCTTCGCGGCCGACCTGCTGGTGCGCGCGGGCGCGACGATCATGTTCTCCGAGGTGACGGAAGTGCGCGATGGTGTCGCGCAGCTCACGTCGCGCGCGGCGAACGAGGACGTGGCGCGCGAGATCATCCGCGAGATGGACTGGTACGACCGCTATCTGCAGCGCGGCCGCGTCGACCGCAGCGCGAACACGACGCCCGGCAACAAGAAGGGCGGCCTGTCGAACATCGTCGAGAAGGCGATGGGCTCGATCGTGAAGTCGGGCAGTGCGCCGATCGCCGGCGTCGTGCGTCCCGGCGATCGCGCGAAGCAGAAGGGGCTGCTGTACGCGGCGACGCCCGCGAGCGACTTCATCTGCGGCACGCTGCAGCTCGCGGCCGGGATGAACCTGCATATTTTCACGACCGGACGCGGCACGCCGTACGGCCTTGCTCAGGTGCCGGTGATCAAGGTCGCGACGCGCAGCGACCTCGCGCGCCGCTGGCACGACCTGATGGATCTCGATGCGGGGCAGATCGCGACCGGCGCGGCCACGATCGAGGACACCGGCTGGGAACTGTTCCGGTTGATGCTCGATGTCGCGAGCGGCAAGCGCCGCACGTGGGCCGAGCAATGGAAGCTTGCGAACGCGCTGACGCTGTTCAATCCGGCGCCGGTGACCTGACGCGCGCGGCCGCTGCCGCCAGACGAAGCGGGCGCCCGAGGGCGCCCGTTTTCATTGCGGCGGCGCGGGCACGTGCACGGGCCCGCGCCGGGCGTTCGCTACGCGATGTCGATCGGCAGCGACAGCCCCACCTTCACGCGCGACATCACGACCATCGTCTCGAAGTGACGGATGTTGTGGTGTTGCCGGAACACGCGCGTGGAAAACTCCTCGTAGTGGTCGATGTCGCGCATCGCGATCATCAGCACGAAATCCGCGCGGCCCGTCACCACATAACACTGCATGACTTCCGGCAGCGATTTCAGGAACCGCTTGAATTCGTCGAGCAGGTCGACCCGTTCGCGCTCGACCTGCACGAGCACCAGCATCGTCAACGGGAGGCCGACCTTGGTCGGATCGACGACGGACACGTCCTGCTGGATATAGCGCTCGTCGCGCAGCCGCTTCACGCGGCGCAGGCACGCGGGCGGGCTCAGTCCGATCTCGGCGGCGAGCGCCTGGTTGGTGATCTGGTTGTCGTGCTGGAGGCGGGCGAGGATCCGCAGGTCGAAGTCGTCGAGCGGCGCGGCGGCGGGATTCATCGGATTTCCTTCGGGGAGAAAAAACGAAACAAACTCACGAACGGGGCCGCCCGATGTTTATCGGATTTCGCGACGGCTGCCGATAATCGTAGCACCCGTCAACGACGAAGCTGCGAGGAAAACATCATGCGTTCCCGACGTTTGCTACTGGCGCGGCTCGTGCCGCTCGTGCCACTGGTGTCGCTTGTACTGGCCGTTCCCGCGTTTGGCGCGGATACGGTCGTCGTGGGTTTTGCCGGCGCGCTCACGGGCGCGCAGGCGCATTTCGGCGAGGACAGCGCGCGCGGCATCCGGCTGGCCATCGACGAAATCAACGCCGCGCATCCGGGCGTCGCCGGGCATCCGGTCACGTTCGCGCTCGACGCGCAGGACGACCAGGCCGACCCGAAGGTCGCGACGACGGTCGCGCAGCGCTTCGTCGATACGCACGTCAGCGCGGTGATCGGCCACCAGAATTCGGGGACGTCGATCGCCGTCGCGCGGCTCTATGCGACGGCGAACATCGCGGAGCTGACGCCGTCGGCCACCAATCCCGAATTCACTCGTCTCGGCTATCGCACGACGTTCCGGATGCTCGCGAACGACGACTTTCTCGGGCAGGCCGTTGCCCGCTATGCGGTCGAGCGGCTGCACGCGCGGCGCATCGGCGTCGTCGATGATCGCACGGCCTACGGGCAGGGCATCGCGGACGTGTTCGTCGACGGGCTCGGGAAGACGGGTTCGGCCGTGGTCGGCCGCGAATACACGACCGACAAGGCGTTCGACTTCGGCGCGCCGCTGACGCTGCTCAAGGGCAAGGCGCCCGACGCGATCTTCTTCGGCGGCATGGACACGCAGGGCGGGCCGATGCTCAAGCAGATGAAGAAGCTGCGGATCGCCGCGCCGCTGCTGGGGGGCGACGGTCTGTGCACGCACGAGATCCTGAAACTGGCCGGCGATGCGCTCGACGGCAACCTCGTGTGCGCGGACGGCGGCCGGAGTCTCGCGAAGATGCCGGGCGGCCCCGCGTTCGCGGCGCGCTTCACGCAGAAGTACGGCGCCCCCGTGCAGCTCTACGCGCCGTATGCGTACGACGCGATGATGGCCGTCTACCACGCGGTGATGCTCGCGCAGTCCACCGATCCGGCGAAGATCGTCGACGCGCTGCATCGCGTCGACTTCCAGGGCGTGACCGGCCGGATCGCGTTCGACGCGAACGGCGAGCTGCGCAATCCGGCGGCAACGATTTCGACGTTCAAAGGAGGCAACAAGGTGACTTTGTCGGAGGTAGTGAAATGAATACGCGGATTCTTCCCGTGGGCACCGCATCGTTGTGCGACGTCGCGCGGCCGGTCGGCGACGTCGCCGATCCCGCCGTGCATGAAGCGGCCGGCGCACTGCGCGCCGCGCTGCGCGCGTTTCGCGACGAACACGGTTTCGGCCGCGCGGTCGCCGCGCCGCAGATCGGCGTCGGGCAACGGATGATCGCGCTCGCGCTCGACGGCTGGCCCGACGTGATCGTGAACCCCGAGATCGTGTGGCGCAGCGATGCGCGCATGACGCTGTGGGACGACTGCATGTGCTTTCCCGACCTGTTCGTGCGCGTCGAGCGCCATGCATCGGTGAGCGTGCAGTACACGACGCTCGACGGCGAGCTGCATCGGCGCGACGCGCTGTCGCCCGATGTATCGGAGCTGATGCAGCACGAGATCGATCATCTCGACGGCAAGCTGTCGTTCGATCGCGCGGCGGGGGCGAATGCGGTCGTGCATCGCAGCGTGTTCGATGCCGATCGCGCGTCGTTTGCCGCGCAGGTCGACTACGCGCCGCAGGTTCCCGACGCGGCTCGCACGGCGCCGCAGGGTATTCAACCGGCCGAAGCACCCGCGTATCCACCGGGCGCCGCGTACATGAACGGCCGCTTCATTCCGATCGCCGACGCGCGCGTGTCGGTGCTCGACTGGGGCTTCCTGCATTCCGACGTCACGTACGACACCGTGCACGTGTGGAACGGCCGCTTCTTCCGTCTCGACCAGCACATCGCGCGGTTCAGGCGCTCGCTGGCAAGGCTGCGGCTGAATGTGCCGCTGAGCGACGACGCGCTGCGCGACATCCTCGTCGAATGCGTGCGCCGCTCGGGCTTGCGCAACGCGTACGTTGAAATGCTGTGCACGCGCGGCGTATCGCCCACCTTCAGCCGCGATCCGCGCGACGCGGTGAACCAGTTCATCGCGTTCGCGGTGCCGTACGGCTCGGTCGCGAACGAGCGGCAATTGCGCGAGGGCCTGCATCTGCATCTGGTCGACGACGTGCGGCGGATTCCGCCCGAATCGGTCGATCCGCAGATCAAGAACTACCACTGGCTCGACCTCGTCGCAGGGCTGTTGAAGGGCTATGACGCGGGGGCGGAGTCGGTCGTGCTGAAGTGCACGGACGGCAGCATCGCCGAAGGGCCGGGATTCAACATCTTCGTCGTGCGCGACGGCGGGCTCCGGACGCCCGAGCGCGGCGTGTTGCACGGCATCACGCGGCAGACCGTGTTCGAGCTGGCGGCGTCGATGGGCATCGATGCGCGGGCCGATCGCATCGACGACGGGCAACTGCGCGATGCGGACGAAGTGTTCATCACGTCGACGGCTGGCGGGATCATGCCCGTCACGCGGCTGAACGGCGCGCCGATCGGCGACGGCCGGCCGGGCCCGATGACGCGCCGGCTGTTCGATGCGTACTGGGCGAAGCACGAGGATCCGGCGTGGAGCCTGGCGGTCGACTACGCGGCGGGTTGATGGCGGCTGGTCGATCGCGGCGGCGCGGGCGCGATTTCCTTACCTCGTACGTAATCGACCGCCCGCGCGAGGCCGGCGACGATGACTGCACGCGAACACGAAACACGCCACGTTCGCGACATCGTCCTCTCATCGACACAAGGAGCCTCGCCATGAACACCGCCCAATCCGCTTCGTCCGCCTTGTCCGTTCACGCCGACCTGATCGACCGCTACTTCGACGCGTGGAACGAACCCGACGTCACGCGTCGCCGCGCGCTGATCGATGCGACCTACGCGAGCGACGCGGCCTATCGCGATCCGCTGATGGCCGGCGACGGCCACGCAGGCATCGACGCGATGATCGCGGCCGTGCAGGAGCGCTTCCCTGCGTTCCGCTTCCGCCGCACGACCGACGTCGACGGGTTCGGCCAGCACCTGCGGTTCTCGTGGGCGCTCGTATCGCCCGACGGCGCGGCGATCGTGAAGGGCTCGGACTTCGGCACCGTCGACGCGTCGGGCCGCCTCGCGTCGGTGACGGGCTTCATCGACGAAATGCCGGCCGCGGCGTCGTGACGCGACGGATGCATGCGCAGCGGCCACCGGGATCGGGTAACGTTATGCGGTTCGTTCCTGATCCCGGAGACTAGCCGACATGCTGAAGAATCTCGACCCGCTGCTGCACGCCGACATCCTGCACACGCTGCGTGCGATGGGCCACGGTGACGAAATCGCGATCTGCGACGCGAATTTCCCGGCGGAATCCGTCGCGGAGCACACGGTGGTCGGCCGCGCGTTGAGGATCGACGGCGCCGATTCGGCGCGCGTCGTGCGCGCGGTGCTGTCCGTGCTGCCGCTCGACACGTTCGTCGATACGCCCGCGTGGCGGATGGAAGTCGTCGGCGATGCGGCGGCGGTGCCGCCCGTGCAGCGCGAGGTGCAGGCCGAGATCGACCGCGCGGAAGGGCGCGCCGTGCCGCTTGCGGGCGTCGACCGGTTCGCGTTCTACGAGCGCGCGCAGCAGGCCTACGCGGTGATCGTCACCGGCGAGCTGCGCGGCTACGGCTGCTTCATCTTCAAGAAGGGCGTGTTGTTGAGCGACGCGGGCTAAACGCCTTTTCATCCCGCCGCCTTCGGGCCGCGCGGCCGCCGCCGTGTAAAGATTTGCTACAACCTTTTTCTTGGACACGGCCGAAACTCTGTCTATGCTGGCCCATTTGCCGCGGGCCCCGCAGGGCTGCGCGGCGCCGAACCGCCCGGGCGAGCCCCGCGCGGACGGCCGAATTGCATACTAGGAGAGAGGCATGACGCGTTCCGTCGATTCCGGCGTCATTTTTTTCGCGCGCCTGGCGCTGGCGGCGTTGTTCCTGTGGGGCGGCGTGATGAAGCTGCTGGGCTACGCTGATTTCATCGGCTACCTGCATGGGCTGAACGTGCCGTATCCGCAGGTGATCGGGCCGATCGTCGTCGCGATCGAGGGGCTCGGCGGGCTGTTGCTGATCGTCGGCTACAAGGTGAAGCCGCTCGCACTGCTGATGGCGTTCTACACGGTCGCGACCGCGATGGTCGGGCACAATTTCTGGGACGCGACGGACGCCGCGGTCCAGCATGACATGGTGATCCATTTCTGGAAGAACATCGCGATCGCCGGCGGTTTCCTGCTGCTGTACGTCACGGGCGCGGGCGGCGCGAGCATCGACGGCCTGCGCCGGCCGAGTACGACGTACGGCAGCCTGCGCTGATCGCACATACGCACGCTGTTGCCGTTGCGCTGACGCAAAACAAAAGGGCCGAATCCCGCGGGATTCGGCCCTTTGTTCATGGATTGCTTGCGGGTCGCCGGTGGGTCCGGTCATCCGCCGCGGCGGCTGGACGCCACCGCACGCGCACCATCGCCGCTCAGTGCGGCGAATCCTCTTTCGCATCCTTCGAGAACTGCACGGCGATCGCGCCGAGCACGCAGATCACCGCGACATACACCACCGGTGCGAGCGGATTCGACTTCATCATCAGCGACACGATCACCGGCGTGAGCCCGCCGAAGATCGCATACGCGACGTTGTACGAGAACGAGATGCCCGAGAAGCGCACGATGGCCGGGAAGCTCTTGACCATCACGAACGGCACCGCGCCGATCGTGCCGACCATGAAGCCCGCGATCCCGTAGTAGAGCGGCAGCGTCGACGCGTCGGCCGCGACCTGCACGAACAGCAGGTAGTAGCACGCGGCCAGCCCGATACCGCCGATGCCGAGCACGCGCTTCGCGCCGATCCAGCCCGCGAGCGAACCTGCGGTGATGCAGCCGGCCGTCAGGCACAGCGTCGCGACGCTGTTCGCGAACAGCGTCGTCGCGGGCGTCAGGTGGAACTGCTTCTGCAGCAGCGCGGGCGTCATCAGGATCACGACGACGATCGCGGCCGACAGCATCCACGTGAGCAGCATCGACACGATCACCGCGCGGCCATGGTCGCGCAGCACGGCCTTCAGCGGAATCTCGTCTGCGAGCGCCTTCTTCGCCTTCATCTCGGCGAACACCGGCGTTTCGTGCAGCCAGCGGCGCAGGTACACGGAGAACAGGCCGAACACGCCGCCGAGCAGGAACGGGATGCGCCACGCGAACGCGCCGACTTCGGCGGTCGAGTAGCGGCTGTTGATGCCGGCGGCAACGAGCGAGCCGAGCAGGATGCCGGCCGTCAGGCCCGCGGTCAGCGTGCCGCACGCATAGCCGATGTGACGCGACGGCACGTGCTCGGACACGAACACCCACGCGCCCGGCACTTCACCGCCGACGGCCGCGCCCTGCAGCACGCGGAACAGCAGCAGCAACACCGGCGCGAGGATGCCGATCGTGTCGTAGGTCGGCAGCAGGCCCATCAGCAGGGTGGGCACGGACATCATCAGCACGCTCAGCGTGAACATCCGCTTGCGGCCGAACAGGTCGCCGAAGTGCGCCATGATCACGCCGCCGAGCGGGCGCGCGAGATAGCCGGCCGCGAAGATGCCGAATGTCTGCAGCTGGCGCAGCCAGTCGGGAATGTCGTGCGGGAAGAACAGTTGTCCAATCGCCGGCGCGAAGAACACGAAGATGATGAAGTCGTAGAACTCGAGGGCGCCGCCGAGTGCGGCAAGGCCAAGGGTCTTGTAGTCGCTGCGCGTGAGCGCGCGTTCGGCGGCGCGAGGCACGCCGCTCAATTCGGAAGCTTGCATGGTCAGGACGATCGGTTTTCGAATGTTGTTGTCGGTGCTGCGTCTCCAGGGCCCGCTATCGGCATGGACTGACAAGGCGCGGCTTGCGTCGTCGAAGCGTGCCGCGTGCCGGGTGAGGCACGAAACACGCACCGCCGCACCGGGGTGAGGCGCGGCGGAGACGAAGCGTCAAAGCGGGTGGGGGGATTCTACAGGAGCGCGAAATGCGCGCACGTGGGGGCGCGCCGAGGAACGCTTCGGACCGCGAGCCGAGGCCGAGGCAGACGCAGAAGCGCGCGCGGCGCGGGCGGCCGGTGAGCCGCTGACGCGCCGCGCGGGGCAGGGTCTTGCTTATCAGTTGCCGGCGATCGTATCGACCGGCTTGAACGTGCCGTGCTCGACCTTGTAGATCGTCACCGGCGCATCTCTCAGGTCGCCCTTCGTGTCGTACGCGATGCTCGGGGCCGACACACCCTTGACCGACACCTTGCCGAGATACGGCGTGTACACCTTCGGGTCGGTCGAGTTCGCGTCCTTCATCGCGGTGAGCAGCGCGATCGTGCCGTCATACGAGTACGGTGAATAAGTGATCACGTCTTCGTTGAAGCGCGCCTTGTAGCGTGCCGCGTAGCCGGCGAAGCCGGGCATCTTTTCCTTCGGCAGCCCGCCCATGTAGACGATTGCGCCTTCGGCTGCGTCGCCGCCGACCTTCAGGAACGTCGGCGAGCGCGACATCTCGCCCGTCACGAACGCCGACTTCATCCCGAGCTGACGCATCTTGCGGATCATCGGCGACGATTGCGCGTCGCCGCCGCCGTAGAAGATCGCGTCCGGGTTCATCCCCTTGAGGTTGGTCAGGATCGCGGAGAAATCGAGCGCCTTGTCGTTCGTGAAGTCGCGCTTGATGATCGTGCCGCCCGCCGCCTCGACGGCCTTCGCGAATTCGTCGGCGATGCCCTGGCCGTAGGCCGTGCGGTCGTCGATGATCGCGATGCGCTTGAAGCGCAGCGTCTTCACCGCGTAGGTGCCGACGATGCGGCCTGCCTGTGCGTCGCTGGTCAGCAGCCGGTAGGTCGTCTTGTAGCCGCGCGCCGTGTATTGCGGCGACGTGGCCATCGAGATCTGCGGCAGCCCTGCGCGATCGTACAGGTCGGATGCGGGAATGCTCGTGCCCGAGTTGAAGTGTCCGATGATCCCGCGGACGTTGTCGTCGATCAGCCGCTGCGCGACGGTCGTGCCCGTGCGCGGGTCGGCCTGGTCGTCCTGCGAATCGAGCTGGAACGTGACGGGCTTGCCGCCGATCGTCGGACGCGTCGCATTGAAATCGGCGATCGCGAGCTGCACGCCCTTCTGCATGTCCGTGCCGTAGTTCGACTGCGGGCCGGTCAGCGGTGCGGCGAAACCGATCTTGACGACGTCGGCGGCAATGGCGTGCGCGCCCGACAGTGCGCAGGCAGCGGCCAGCGCGACGTGCGATACCTTCAGCTTCACTTTCACTTCCCCTTGATGGCGTGGTTGGGCCGCCGCCGGCTGGCGGGCCGGCGCCGGTAAACCGGGCGAGACGGTTCGGTCGGCAGGCCGATGCGAAGGCCGTGCGTGCTTGCCGCGTGCTGTCCGGGCTGTGCCGGAATCGGCGCACACGACGGCCGATGTCGCAGGCCATGCATGCCGATTGCTGCCGCGGCGTGAGGTCGTCTCGTGACCGTGAAGCGAAGTCTAGATAGCGAAAATGCGTGCGTCTTGCGCGTTCGGTGCGCGGCCGGCGACGATATCGGCATATCGTCGATAACCCTGATATGTGCCGAAATCGTCACGCGGAATGCGCAAACGCGCCAAGACGCTGCACGTTCGCATTTTTATGCTGGCGAGTTCGGGCGCGCGGTGCCGATATGCGAGTGCGCCAGTACGCGCGGCATGTCGGCGCCGGCGCACGCGTGGGTGCCGCGTTGACGCCAGCGGATTCGCGGCCGGCCGCCGCACGCCGGGCGCAGTGGTTGCGCACGCAACGGATGTCGTGTGTCGCGTGACGATGCCGACCGATCGGCGGCGGCGCGATGCGACGGCCGCCGCCAACTTGCCCGCCTTTGCGATCGGCGCGACGCGATCGAAGGGGCGCTTCTATAATCGACGCCATCTGCCACTCGCCTTGCGGTTGCCGGGATGACGACCTTGCTTGCCGTACCGCCCATGAGCCTGTCCGAACCGTTGCGCTACCAGCCCGACAACGCCGATCTCGGCGCGATGCTTGCGCACTTCCGCCTGCTCGAACCGGTGTTCGATGCCCTGCCGGACGTCGCGTTCTTCGTGAAGGATGCGAGCGGCCGCTATGCGATCGTCAATCGCACGCTGGCGATGCGCTGCGGCTACAAGGACAAGCGCGACCTGCTCGGCAAGACGGCCGACGAGGTGTTTCCGCGCCGCTTCGGCCGCAGCTATTTCGAGCAGGACATGGCGACGATCAACGCCGGCCAGCAACTGATGGACCAGCTCGAGCTGCACCTGTATCCGGGCCGTCAGCCGGGCTGGTGCCTGACCTGCAAGGAGCCGCTGCGCGACGCCGCCGGCAGGGTGGTCGGCCTCGCGGGCATCTCGCGCGACCTGAAGGCGCACGAGGGATCGCACCCGGCGTACAGCCGGCTCGCCGACGTGGTCCAGCACATCCAGGATCACTACGTGCAGCCGCTGAACCTGAAGCAGCTCGCGCAGATGGCCGGGATGTCGGTCGCGCAGCTCGAACGCTACTTCCACAAGGTGTTCCACCTGACGCCGCGCCAGGTGCTGCTGAAGACGCGGCTCGATGCGGCCACCGCGCTGCTCGTCACGCACGACAAGGTGACCGATGTCGCGGCGCTATGCGGCTATACCGATCACAGCGCGTTCACGCGGCAGTTCAAGGCGACGGTCGGCGTAACGCCGACGGAATACCGGTTGATGTTGCAGGAGCGGGCAGGGTGACGCGACGCGCCGAAAGGGCCGGCGAGTCGCTGGGATCGGGGTGATGCGGGAAAACGGGAAAGGGGTGAAAACGGCGGCTCAGCGGTAGCCGAGCCCTTTCAGGACGGCCGTGCCGTCTTCGGTCAGCCGGAAGCTGGGTGCCGTATCGGCGTCGAGCTTGACCATCTCGACGAGACCGGCTTCCTGCAGTGCAGGCAGTTCGGGTTTGGCGTTCGCGCCGATCGGTGCGTGCAGCAGCACGAGCAGCGTCGCGATTTCATGATGACTGAGCAGGCGGCGCAGCATCGTCTTCTTTGCAGGGGGCGCGGCCTGGCGGCCCGCGGGTGCTTCTACGGCGCTCATCGCTTTCCTCCTTTTCGAGATAACCATCGGGTACTGGTTGCGGATGGTGCCGTCGAAGACTTAAGCGATTCTTAAAACCGTAGTGGGCGACGGGATGCTGCGCTGCGGTACGGGTTACCGGATGTAACGCCCTATGGAATGCGGTTTCCGGCCCGATCGCGGCCAGCCGCGCAGGCGGGTGCGCGGCCGCGTGATTCACCACGATGGTGCGCGCGGGATGCGGCCCTTTGAGACCGTCGTGGGCCGCGAATGTGATTCGCCCCTTAAGTCCCGGTCGGCTTCCTTCCCTTATTTCCTGCGCTGTGCCTGTGCGGCCAGCCGCACGGCCGCATTCGCCGCGCCGTAGCCGTCGTATCCGCCGCGCCGCTCGACGATCTCGAGCGAGAAGCGGTTGTCGACCAGTTCTGTATACGCGTGCAGGAATTCGCCGCCGTGCTCGTCGCGGTCGTACAGCAGGTGATGCGTGCTCAGCGTGTCGATCAGTTCGTCCGGCAGCGCGTAGCGAGCGGCGAGATCGTCGTAGTAGTTCGGTGGAATGCGCAGGAACGGAATGCCGTCGGCCGCGAACGCGGCGATCGTCTTCACGATGTCGTCCGTGCGGAACGCGACGTGGTTCAGCCCCGTGCCGTGGTAGCGGTCGAGCGATTCGGCAACTGCCGTGTGCCGGTCGACCGACGCGTTCAGCGCGATCCGCACCGAACCGTCGGCGCTGCGCACCGCGCGGCTGCGCATCAGCCCGTACGGGTCGGGCACGAGCCAGCTGCGTTCGGCCTCGAAGCCGAACGCCGTCTTGAAGAACAGGATCCACGTATCGAGCGCGTCGGCCGGCAGTGCGAGGCACACGTGGTCGATACCTGTGAGCGGGCCGACTTCGCTCGGGCCGTCGATGTCGGTCAGCACGAAGTCCGATTCGTACAGCGTCGGCGCGTTCGGCGCTTCATCGACGAAGTACTCGAGGCTGCCGTCCGGCGCCTGCACACTCGGCAGCACGCGCTCGTTCGGCCCGACGCGGCCGGAGAACGGCGCATATCCATAGCCGGCCGCGCGCTCGAACGCCACTTTCGCGTCGTCGACGCGGAATGCCGATGCACACAGCGACAGCCCGTGCTGCTGGAAGAACGCATCGGCGAACGAGTCGCGCTCCGCGTTCAGCACGATCGACGCGGCGCCGTGCTGGAACAGCGTCACGTCCTTCGACCGATGCCGGCCCGCTAGCCGGAAGCGCATCCGGCCGAGCCATTCGCCGACGGTCGCCGCTGCCTGCGCGTCGACCGCGAATTCGATGAACTGGAACCCGACGTGCGCGGGCGGCGCCGGCGGCGCGAACAGCGGCTGGC
>NZ_JAAGPG010000175.1:0-15733 GCF_017104665.1 Burkholderia sp. Se-20378
AACCTGACTTACTTTAGTGTGAGACTCTTGATACTTTCGCTATCTGATCCGAGGATCAGCTCGCTTCCATCAAGCGCCCACACTTATCGGCTGTTAATTTTTAAAGAGCATTCTGCGAGGAACTTCGCGTTTCTCAGCAGCGCTGCGTTTTCAGCAGCAGAGAAGCGAGATTATGAACCGTGTTTCGCATTTCGTCAACAACTTTTTTCACTACATCGTTGCGACTGCGGGGCTCAACTTCCAGGCCGGTTGCGCGCTTCAGACTCCAGCACACCACCCCCCCTTGCTTCCCTCTTCCGCGCTGCGTTTCCGTTAGCGCGAAAGAGGCGTGATTCTAAGCACCCGCCCCCAACTACGCAAGCCCCTTTGTGAAATAAATTTGAAAAAGCCCCCGTGCGCTGACGCGCACGGGGGCTTGGGGCTCGACGGGCCGAGCAACCACACCGACAACCGATAGCCACCAGTCGTCGGCCAAGTACCCAAGTAGCCCGATCAGCGGTGCTTGAACACCGGCTTCCGTTTCTCGACGAATGCCGCCATCCCTTCCTTCTGGTCTTCGGTCGCGAACAGCGAATGAAACAGCCGACGCTCGAAGTGGACGCCTTCGGCCAGCGTCGTCTCGTACGCACGGTTCACCGATTCCTTGACCATCATGACCGCCGGCAGCGAAAACTCGGCGATCGTCGCCGCGGCGGCAAGCGCCTCGTCGAGCAGCGTGTCGGCCGGCAGCACGCGCGACACGAGCCCCGCGCGCTCCGCTTCGGCAGCATCCATGAAGCGAGCGGTCAGGCACATGTCCATCGCCTTCGCCTTCGACACCGCACGCGGCAGGCGCTGCGTGCCGCCCGCACCCGGCATGACGCCCAGCTTGATTTCCGGCTGGCCGAACTTGGCCGTGTCCGCCGCGAAGATGATGTCGCACATCATGGCCAGCTCGCAGCCGCCACCCAGCGCAAAGCCCGAAACCGCTGCAATGATCGGCTTGCGGATCTCGCGGACCGTCTCCCAGTTGCGCGTAATGTAGTCACCCCGGTAGACATCCATATAGGAGTAGGTCGCCATCATGCCGATGTCCGCGCCGGCCGCGAATGCCTTCTCGCTCCCGGTTACGACGATCGCGCCGATGCCATCGTCCGCATCGAACGCCTTCAGCGCGTCACCCAACTCATCCATCAGCGCATCGTTCAGCGCATTCAGCGCCTTCGGACGGTTCAGCGTAACCAGCCCGACACGCCCCCGGGTCTCCACCAGGATGTTCTCGTAAGCCATCTATTTCTCCTCGATCAATGAAATGAGAAACGCCTCGCACATGCGAATAGTTTGATGCTACCATTCTCCGACCAACCGGTCGGTTAATTAATCGATCCAATCCCTCTCAACGTCCATCAGGCCGCCGCCATGACCCATGCACTGTTCACGAAGCACGAAGACACGCTGAAACACGCACTCGCCGCCATCGAGAGCCGCGGGTACTGGAGCCCGTTCGCCGAAATGCCGAGCCCCAAAGTGTACGGGGAAAGCGCAAACGCAGATGGCGAGGCCGCGTTCAAGTCGCACCTCGACAAGACGTTCGTGCTCGACCAGCCGGCGTCCGGAGAAACGGTCGGCGCAGAGCGGTCGCCGTACGGCATTGCACTGGGCATCCGGTATCCGAAGTCGACGCCCGACGAACTGATCGCCGCCGCTGCCGCCGCGCAACGCACGTGGCGCGAAGCCGGCCCGAGCGCCTGGATCGGCGTCAGCCTCGAAATCCTCGCGCGCCTGAATCGTGCCAGCTTCGAAATCGCCTACAGCGTGATGCACACCACGGGGCAGGCATTCATGATGGCGTTCCAGGCCGGCGGCCCGCACGCGCAAGATCGCGCGCTCGAGGCAGTCGCCTATGCATGGGACGAACTGCGCCGCATCCCGGCCGATGCGCACTGGGAAAAGCCGCAAGGCAAGAACCCGCCGCTCGCGATGCACAAGCGCTATACGATCGTCCCGCGCGGCACCGGGCTCGTGCTTGGCTGCTGCACGTTCCCGACCTGGAACGGCTATCCCGGCCTGTTCGCCGATCTCGCGACCGGCAACACCGTGATCGTCAAACCGCATCCGGGCGCGATCCTGCCTCTCGCCGTCACCGTCCGGATCGCTCGCGACGTGCTGCGCGAAGCCGGTTTCGATCCGAACGTCGTCACGCTCCTCGCGACCGAACCCAACGACGGCGCACTCGTTCAGGATCTCGCGCTGCGCCCCGAGATCAAGCTGATCGACTTCACCGGCAGCACGCAAAACGGCACGTGGCTCGAACGCCATGCCCACCAGGCACAGGTCTATACCGAGAAGGCCGGCGTCAACCAGATCGTGATCGACTCGACCGACGACCTGAAGGCCGCAGCCAAGAACATCGCGTTCTCGCTGGCGCTGTACTCCGGGCAGATGTGCACGGCACCGCAGAACATCTACGTGCCGCGCGACGGCATCCGGACGGCGGACGGCCACGCGAGCTTCGACGAGGTCGCACAGGCAATCGCCATTTCCGTGCAAAAACTCACCGGCGACCCGGCACGCTCGGTCGAACTGATCGGCGCAATCCAGAACGAAGGTGTGACCGCACGCATCGACGACGCCCGCCAGCTTGGCCGCGTGCTCGCCGACAGCCTGACCCTCCAGCACCCTGCGTTCCCCGATGCCCGCGTGCGCACGCCGCTCGTGCTGCAACTGGACGTGGCCGATCGCGAGAAATTCACGCAGGAATGGTTCGGCCCGATCTCGTTCGTGATCGCGACCGACTCGACCGCACAATCGCTCGACCTCGCCGGAGAAATCGCGGCGGAACATGGCGCGCTGACGCTCGCCGTCTACAGCACCGATGACGCGATCGTCGACGCTGCCCACGACGCGGCAGTGCGCGGTGGCGTCGCGCTGTCGATCAACCTGACGGGCGGTGTGTTCGTGAACCAGTCGGCAGCGTTCTCGGATTTCCACGGCACAGGCGCAAACCCGGCAGCCAACGCGGCACTGGCCGACCCGGCGTTCGTCGCCAACCGGTTCCGCGTGGTGCAAAGCCGCATCCATGTTGCCCCGAAGGCTGCACCCGCGGAAGCCGGCCAACCGGTATAACCCGAATGGCCGACGTGCAAACGCCGCCACGCTCTCTACCATGAACGAATCCGCCACCTGGCGGGTTCGTTGCTCATCGATACGCCCATGACAGACGCCTATATCTGCGACGCGATTCGCACCCCCATCGGCCGCTACGGCGGCGCCCTGAAAGATGTCCGCGCCGACGACCTCGGTGCGGTGCCGCTCAAGGCGCTCATCGAGCGCAACCGTGACGTCGACTGGACGGCGATCGACGACGTGATCTACGGCTGCGCAAACCAGGCCGGCGAGGACAATCGCAACGTCGCACGCATGTCGGCGCTGCTCGCGGGCCTGCCGACCGACGTGCCCGGCACGACGCTGAACCGGCTGTGCGGCTCCGGGATGGACGCGGTCGGCACAGCCGCGCGCGCGATCAAGGCGGGCGAGGCTCGCCTGATGATCGCAGGCGGCGTCGAGAGCATGACGCGTGCGCCGTTCGTGATGGGCAAGGCCACGAGCGCGTTCGCACGCCAGGCCGACATTTTCGACACGACGATCGGCTGGCGTTTCATCAATCCGCTGATGAAACAGCTGTATGGCGTCGATTCGATGCCCGAGACGGCCGAAAACGTCGCGGTCGACTACACCATCAGCCGCGCCGACCAGGATCTGTTCGCGCTGCGCAGCCAGCAGAAGGCCGCGCGTGCGCAGCAGGACGGCACGCTCGCCGACGAAATCGTCGCGGTCACGATTCCGCAGAAGAAAGGCGATCCGGTGGTCGTATCGCGCGATGAGCACCCTCGCGAGACGTCACTCGAAGCGCTCGCGAAGCTGAAAGGCGTCGTGCGCCCGGACGGCTCGGTGACGGCCGGCAACGCATCGGGCGTCAACGACGGTGCGTGCGCGCTGCTGCTCGCCAATGCGCAGGCAGCCGATCAGTACGGTCTGCGCCGCCGCGCACGCGTCATCGGTATGGCGACGGCCGGCGTCGCGCCGCGCGTGATGGGCATCGGGCCCGCACCGGCCACGCAAAAACTGCTGCACCAGCTCGGCATGACCATCGATCAGTTCGACGTCATCGAACTGAACGAGGCGTTCGCGTCCCAAGGGCTCGCGGTGCTGCGCATGCTCGGCGTCGCCGACGACGATCCGCGCGTGAATCCGAACGGTGGCGCAATCGCATTGGGGCATCCGCTCGGCGCATCGGGCGCCCGGCTCGTGACCACGGCGCTCCATCAACTCGAGCGTACGGGCGGCCGCTTTGCGCTCTGTACGATGTGCATCGGCGTCGGCCAGGGCATCGCACTCGCGATCGAGCGTGTGTAACCAACCCACCGCGCGCCTATAACGAAGTCATGAAGGAGACACTGCATGTCCTATCAGGCGATTCAGCTGGATATCGATCAGGCCTCGAACGTAGCCACGATTACTCTCAACCGCCCCGACAAGCTGAACAGCTTTACGCGGGCGATGCATCGCGAGCTGCAGTCGGCACTCGATGATGTCGAGGCGGCCGGCGCGCGCGCGCTGATCCTGACAGGTGCGGGGCGCGGCTTCTGCGCCGGCCAGGACCTGGCCGATCTCGACTTCACGCCGGGCGCGTCTACCGACCTCGGCACGCTGATCGACGAACACTTCAATCCGCTGATCCGCCGCCTGCAGCGGCTGCCGATTCCGGTGATCGCCGCCGTCAATGGTACGGCGGCCGGCGCCGGTGCGAATCTCGCACTCGCCTGCGATCTCGTGTTCGCCGCCCGCTCGAGCAGTTTCATCCAGGCCTTCGTCAAGATCGGGCTCGTACCCGATTCCGGCGGTACGTGGTTCCTGCCGCAACGCGTCGGCATGGCACGCGCGCTGGGGCTCGCACTGACCGGCGACAAGCTCGGGGCCGAACAGGCCGAGCAATGGGGCTTGATCTGGCGTGCCGTCGACGACGACACGCTCGCTGCGACAGCCCGCCAGCTCGCCACCCAGCTCGCGCAGCAGCCGACGCTTGCGATCGCATCGATCAAGCAATCGATGCGCGCCAGTGTCACGAACACGCTCGACCAGCAACTCGACATGGAACGCGACCTGCAACGCACGCTCGGGCAGTCGCACGACTACGCGGAAGGCGTGAAGGCATTCATCGAGAAGCGCGCGCCGCGCTTCGAGGGGCGTTGACATGACGACCACCACGGCCACGCTCGACCCCGATTCGCTCGCCCGCGCCACCGCGCGGGCCATGTACGACGCCGATGCATGCAGCCGCGCGTTCGGGATGGAAATCGCCGAAGTACGCGCAGGCTACGCGCGCCTGCAGATGCGAGTGCGTCCCGAATTCCTGAACGGTCATCAGACCTGCCATGGCGGGATCATCTTCACGCTGGCCGATTCGACGTTCGCGTTCGCGTGCAACTCGTACAACGTGAACACCGTCGCGGCCGGCTGCTCGATCGAATTCCTGCGCCCCGTGCACGGCGACGACGTGCTGACGGCCGAAGCGATCGAGCAGGCGCGCGCCGGCCGCCAAGGCATCTACGACATCCGCGTCACGAACCAGACCGGCGAAACCGTCGCGATGTTTCGCGGCAAATCCGCCCAGATCAAGGGCACGGTCATCCCGGAAGACCGCTGACGTCGACGGCTCGCACATAACAAACACTGGAGACATGCATGACTACCCCGCTACCGCTCGAGCCGATCGAGACCGCCTCACGCGACGAGCTGACCGCGCTGCAGCTCGAACGCCTCAAGTGGTCGCTCCGGCATGCGTATGACCACTCCCCCGTCTATCGTCGCAAGTTCGACGACGCGGGCGTCCATCCGGACGATCTGAAGACGCTCGCCGACCTGTCGCGCTTCCCGTTCACGACGAAGAGCGACCTGCGCGACAGTTACCCGTTCGGGATGTTCGCGGTGCCGCAGGACCAGATCTCGCGCATTCATGCGTCGTCGGGCACGACTGGCAAGCCGACGGTCGTCGGCTATACGGCCGGCGACATCGACACATGGGCGAATCTCGTCGCGCGCTCGATCCGCGCCGCCGGTGCGCGCCGCGGCGACAAGGTGCACGTCAGCTACGGCTACGGCTTGTTCACGGGCGGGCTCGGCGCGCACTACGGCGCCGAACGCGCAGGGCTGACCGTGATTCCGTTCGGCGGCGGCCAGACCGAGAAGCAGGTACAGCTGATCCAGGATTTCCGGCCCGACATCATCATGGTGACGCCGAGCTACATGCTGTCGATCGCCGACGAAATCGAGCGCCAGGGCCTCGATCCCGTGCAGAGTTCGCTGCGCATCGGCATCTTCGGCGCGGAACCCTGGACCAACGACATGCGCGTCGCGATCGAGCAGCGGATGGGCATCGATGCGGTCGACATTTATGGGCTGTCCGAAGTGATGGGCCCCGGCGTCGCGTCCGAATGCGTCGAGACCAAGGACGGCCCGACCATCTGGGAAGACCACTTCTATCCGGAAATCATCGATCCTGAAACCGGCGAAGTGCTTCCGGACGGCGAACTCGGCGAGCTCGTGTTCACGTCGCTGACGAAGGAGGCGCTGCCGATCGTCCGCTACCGGACCCGCGACCTCACGCGGCTGTTGCCGGGCACGGCCCGCACGATGCGCCGGATGGAGAAGATCACGGGGCGCTCGGACGACATGATGATCGTGCGCGGCGTGAACGTATTCCCGACGCAGATCGAGGAGCAGTTGCTCAAGCAGCGCGCGCTCGCACCGCACTATCAGATCGTGCTGACGAAGGAAGGCCCGCTCGACGTGATGACGCTCAACGTCGAGCCTTGCCCCGAGACCGCGCCCGATACGGCGGCGATTCATGCGGCAAAACAGGCGCTCGCTTATGACATCAAGTCGCTGATCGGCGTGACGGCCGTAATCAACGTGCTGCCCGTGAACGGGATCGAGCGATCGGTCGGCAAGGCGCGACGCGTCGTCGACAAGCGCAAGGGCTGACGAAAATCGCTGCGCGTTAATTGCGCGCGCTGAATCCGTGGCTGCAAATGAAACAGCCCGATCGGCCAACGCCGATCGGGCTGTTTCATTCCGGGACGCCGTTGGGGCACTCGCCGACGCGACGCACGCATCACGAAAGCTGACACCGCACGATCGCCCTCATGATCAGGGCGACACACCCCACGCACCCCGTCGCATCCACGAATACCACGTCGGATGCATCGGCGGCAACCCAAGCGACCGCAGCCACCCGCGCCACCTCACATCACGAATTCGGGAACAGCAGCCACATCCGGCCGACCTGCTTCATCCGCCCGGCCTGATCGCCTGCATCGTCGCCGAGCCCCCAGAAATAGTCGGCCCGCACACCGCCCTTGATCGCTGAGCCCGTATCCTGCGCGAACACGAGCCGGTTCATCGGCGTATTCGTCAGCGGGCGCGTGGTCTGCAGGAACACCGGCGTGCCGAGCGGGATCGACGACGGATCGACGGCGATCGAGCGCTCCGGCGTCAGCGGCACGCCCAGCGCGCCGATCGGGCCGTCCGCGCCGCCGTGCGGCGCATCTTCCTTGGTCGGCATGTCGCGGAAGAACACGAAACGCGGGTTCGTGTCGAGCAACGCGTCAACGCGGGTCGGGTTCGCCTTCGCCCACGCCTTGATGCCCTGCATCGTCGCCTGAGCGGGCGTCAGCTCGCCGCGATCGAGCAGCCACTTGCCGATCGAGCGGTACGGCTGGTTGTTGGTGCCGCCGAAGCCGACCCGCATCACCGAACCGTCGTCGAGCAGCACGCGCCCCGAGCCCTGCACCTGCAGGAAGAACGCTTCGATCGGGTCGTCGACCCACACGAGTTCGTTGCCGTTCAGGATGCCGGCGCGTTCGAGCTGTGCGCGTGCCGGCAGCGCGGCGCCCGCGCGATAACCGGCCGGCCAGCGGTAGAGCGCGTACTGATACGGACCGCGGCGCACGCGCGAACCATGCAGCAGCGGCTCGTAATAGCCGGTCACGAGCCCGTCGAGCGTACCGTCGGTGTTCGCGAGCTGGAACGGCGTGAAATACGTTTCGAAGAACGTGCGTGCACTGCTGACGTCAAGCTCGTCGAGCCGGTCGGCAGCCGCGCAAGCGCGCGACCACGCCGGCTGGCGCGCGAGTCGCACGCAGTTCTGCCGCAGCGCGGCCGTCGCGCCGATCAGCGAATCGTCCTGCCGGCCCGGCACCTGCTGCCACGCGACCGGCGTGAGCCGCTTCGTGGCGACCTGACCCGGCACGATCGCCGCGCCGGTCAGTGGCTTCAGCGAAGACGTCCGCGTCGGCGCGCCACCGCACGCCGCAAGCAGCGCCGCTGCCGCGGCCGCCGCAACCCACCCGGCCACCCGGGGCCCAAACCACATACAATGTCCGTTCTTGATGGAAACCGCCATGTCAGATTTTCTCGACCAATATCCGATGCTCATCTTCGCGCTCGAAGCCTTCGTAGCGCTCGCCCTGCTGATCTTCATCGTCGTGTGGACGTCGTCGGGCAGAAAGAAGCACGCCCGCAACAACGACCGCCAGCCGCGCTAACGCACTGACGCGCTCCGCACGCTCAATGCAGCGTGCGCGGCATGTGCAGTGCGAACTCGTCGACCGGCGCCTCGAAACGCTCGCCGTCCTCCGCCACGCAGAAGTACGCGCCACGCATCGTGCCGACCGGCGTCGCGATCACGGCCCAGCTCGTGTACTCGAAGTGCTCGCCCGGCTGCAGCAGCGGCTGGTGCCCGACGACGCCGAGCCCCTTCACTTCCTGTACGTGGTTCTCGCTGTCCGTGATGATCCAGTGACGCGCGATCAACTGCGCCGCGACCTGTCCCGTGTTGCGGATCGTCAGCGTGTACGCGAATGCGTATTGACGGCGATCGGGGTCGGATTGTTCCGGCAAGTAGCTGGTTTTCACCGAAACGGTGAACTGATACTGACTCATGGTGTTTCCGCTGGAAGATGACTGCCCGCGCCGGCATGGGCAACGGGGCCGCGGGCGCGCCGCATTGGTTCGGCATTCTATGCGCAATCGGGCCTTGACCGCACGGCCCGCCGCCGCGCACCGGGTCGCCGGACGGTAGAATGGCGGTTTTGCGCCGCAACGTCCCCGCTCCCCTGCCATGACCCAATTTCGCATCGCTCCCAGCATCCTGTCGTCCGATTTCGCTCGGCTCGGCGAAGAAGTCCGCAACGTGGTCGCCGCCGGCGCCGACTGGATCCACTTCGACGTGATGGACAACCATTACGTGCCGAACCTGACCATCGGCCCGCTCGTGTGCGAAGCGATCCGCCCGCACGTGCAGGTGCCGATCGACGTGCACCTGATGGTGCGCCCGGTCGACCGGATCGTGCCCGATTTTGCGAAGGCCGGTGCAAACCTGATCAGCTTCCACCCGGAAGGCTCCGATCACATCGACCGCACGCTGTCGCTGATCCGCGACCACGGCTGCAAGGCCGGCCTGGTGTTCAACCCGGCCACGCCGCTGAACTACCTCGACCACGTGATGGATCGCCTCGACTTCGTGCTGCTGATGTCGGTCAACCCGGGCTTCGGCGGCCAGTCGTTCATTCCGGAAACGCTGAACAAGCTGCGCGAAGCACGTGCACGCATCGACGCGTACACCGAGCGCACCGGCCGCGAGATCCTGCTCGAAGTCGACGGCGGCGTGAAAACCGACAACATCGCGGAAATCGCGGCAGCCGGAGCCGACACATTCGTCGCGGGTTCGGCGATCTTCGGCAAGCCCGACTACCGCAAGGTGATCGACGAGATGCGCGCCGCGCTCGCTACCGTCGAGCGGAGCTGACGCCGTGGCCGACTCGTCGCTTGCCGGCCATGTGCCGGCCGGGGCCGCCACGAAAGCCGCCCCGATCCGCTTCGCCACGCCGCGCATCGATGCGGCGCTGATCGATCTCGACGGCACCATGGTCGATACGGCCGACGATTTCACGGCCGGCCTGAACGGGATGCTCGCGCAGCTCGGCGCGCCGGCCACGTCGCGCGACGAGGTAATCGGCTACGTCGGCAAGGGCTCCGAACACCTGATCCAGAGCGTGCTGAAGCCGCGTTTCCCGGCTGACGAAGCGCACGCGCGCTTCGACGATGCGCTGGCGATTTACCAGATCGAGTACGCGAAGATCAACGGCCGCCACGCGCGCCTCTATCCGGACGTGGCCGCCGGCCTCGACGCGCTGCGCGCAGCCGGCATCCGGCTCGCGTGCGTGACGAACAAGCCGCATCGCTTCGCGGTCGAGCTGCTCGAACAATACGGGCTGTCCGATTGCTTCGGCATCGTGCTCGGCGGCGACAGCGTCGCGCGCAAGAAGCCCGACCCGTTGCCGATGCTGACGGCCTGCAACGCGCTCGGCGTCGCACCGGATGCGGCAGTCGCGATCGGCGACTCGGAAAACGATGCGCTGGCAGGCCGCGCGGCCGGAATGGCGACGCTGACGGTGCCGTACGGCTACAACCATGGCAAAGCTATACAAACGATAAATTCGGATGGTATAGTCGATTCGTTGCTGGTCGCAGCTCGCGCGATCTCCGCGCACAACGCCGGCCGGCCAACCCTCTGATTATTTCTTCCATCTGCATGTTTCTGAATAAAAAACGGAGTCTGAGCAGCATCGACCGGGGAGCCTGGCCCTGGCGTCGCTGGTCGCGCTAACCTCTTCGATGAGGTACGCTGAAGCACGTCTTCAGCGCCGTTTTTTATCTCGCTGCGCATCCGCGCGCCGATCGTCGCACCACCTCGAGTTCTACCGCGTCCGAACGCTTGCGTTCAGGCTCGGCCGCAGGCTCGCGACGTTCACGCCCGGAGTGCCGGCCGGCAACAGGCACTTCTCGATCGACCGCCCTTTCGCCGACGGCAACCCGCGCAGCGTCAAGTGATCCCTGGCGCACGCGCCGCTCGTCCCGAACAGGACCGGAACATGACCGAACTCGAATTTCAATCGCTCGCGAACGAAGGCTACAACCGCATCCCGCTGATCGCGGAAGCCCTCGCCGATCTCGAAACGCCGCTGTCCCTCTACCTGAAGCTGGCCCAGCCCGAACGCTCGGGCGCCAACTCGTTCCTGCTCGAATCGGTGGTCGGCGGCGAACGCTTCGGCCGCTATTCGTTCATCGGCCTGCCCGCCCGTACGCTCGTGCGTACTCGCAACGGCGTGTCGGAAGTCGTGCGCGACGGCCAGGTCGTCGAGACCCATGACGGCGACCCGTTCCAGTTCATCGAATCGTTCCAGGCCCGCTTCAAGGTAGCGCAGCGCCCGGGCCTGCCGCGCTTCTGCGGCGGTCTCGCCGGCTATTTCGGCTACGACGCGGTGCGCTACATCGAGAAGAAGCTCGCGAACACCACGCCGCGTGACGATCTCGGCCTGCCCGATATCCAGTTGCTGCTGACCGAGGAAGTCGCGGTCATCGACAACCTCGCCGGCAAGCTGTACCTGATCATCTACGCGGACCCAAGCCAGGCCGAGGCCTATACGAAGGCGAAACAGCGCCTGCGCGAACTGAAGCAGCGCCTGCGCACGACCGTGCAGCCGCCCGTCACGTCGGCGAGCGTGCGCACCGAGACGTTCCGCGAGTTCAAGAAGGACGACTATCTGGCCGCCGTGCGCCAGGCGAAGGAATACATCGCGGCCGGCGAGCTGATGCAGATCCAGGTCGGCCAGCGTCTGACGAAGCCGTACCGCGACAACCCGCTGTCGCTGTATCGCGCGCTGCGTTCGCTGAACCCGTCGCCGTACATGTACTACTACAACTTCGGCGATTTCCATGTGGTCGGCGCATCGCCGGAAATCCTCGTGCGGCAGGAAAAGCGCGGCGAAGACCAGATCGTCACGATTCGCCCGCTCGCCGGCACGCGCCCGCGCGGCAACACGCCCGAGCGCGACGCGGAACTCGCGACCGAGCTGCTCAACGATCCGAAGGAGATCGCCGAGCACGTGATGCTGATCGACCTCGCGCGCAACGACGTCGGCCGCATCGCGCAAATCGGCTCGGTGCACGTGACCGACCAGATGGTCATCGAGAAATACTCGCACGTACAGCACATCGTCAGCTCGGTCGAAGGCAAGCTGAAGCCCGGCATGACGAACTACGACGTGCTGCGCGCGACGTTCCCGGCCGGCACGCTGTCCGGTGCGCCGAAGGTCCGTGCGATGGAACTGATCGACGAACTCGAGCCGGTCAAGCGCGGGCTGTACGGCGGCGCCGTCGGCTACCTGTCGTTCTCGGGCGAGATGGATCTCGCGATCGCGATTCGCACGGGCCTGATCCACAACGGCAACCTGTACGTGCAAGCGGCGGCCGGCGTCGTCGCGGATTCGGTGCCCGAATCCGAATGGCAAGAGACCGAGAACAAGGCGCGCGCGGTGCTGCGTGCGGCCGAACAGGTCCAGGACGGCCTCGATAGCGACTTCTGACCGGAGACTGACCATGCTGCTCATGATCGACAACTACGACTCGTTTACCTACAACCTGGTCCAGTACTTCGGCGAACTCGGCGAGGACGTGCGCACCTACCGCAACGACGAAATCACGCTCGACGAAATCGCGCGCCTGAATCCCGATGCGATCTGCCTGTCGCCCGGCCCGAGCAACCCGCAGCACGCGGGCATCACGCTCGACGTGCTGAAAGAATTCGCGGGCAAGAAGCCGATCCTCGGCGTCTGCCTCGGCCATCAGGCGATTGGCGAGGCCTTCGGCGGCCGCGTCGTGCGCGCGAAGACCATCATGCACGGCAAGGTGAGCAAGATCGAAACCGACTGCCGCGGTGTATTCGCAGACCTGCCGAAGCACTTCGACGTCACGCGCTATCACTCGCTCGCGATCGAGCGCGAATCGCTGCCCGACTGCCTCGAGGTGTCCGCGTGGACCGACGACGGCGAAATCATGGGCGTGCGCCACAAGACGCTGCCGGTCGAAGGTGTGCAGTTCCACCCGGAATCGATCCTGTCCGAGCATGGCCACGCGCTGCTCGAGAATTTCCTGAAGCAGGCGCGCGCCGCGGCCGCGCAAGCCGCCTGACGGGAGCCTCACGATGACGATTACCCCGCAGGAAGCGCTGCAGCGCACGATCGAACACCGCGAAATCTTCCACGACGAGATGCTGCACCTGATGCGGCTCATCATGCGCGGCGACATGTCGCCCGTGATGGCAGCCGCGATCATCACCGGGCTGCGCGTGAAGAAGGAGACGATCGGCGAGATCGCCGCCGCCGCGACCGTGATGCGCGAATTCGCGAACCACGTCGAGGTGCAGGACAACTCGAACTTCGTCGACATCGTCGGCACCGGCGGCGACGGCTCGCACACGTTCAACATCTCGACCGCGTCGATGTTCGTCACGGCCGCGGCCGGCGCGAAAGTCGCGAAGCATGGCAACCGCGGCGTATCGAGCAAGTCCGGCAGCGCCGACGTGCTCGAAGCGCTCGGCGTGAACATCGACCTGCAGTCCGAGCAGGTTGCCGCATCGATCGCCGAAACGGGCATGGGCTTCATGTTCGCGCCGAACCACCACCCGGCGATGAAGAACATCGCGGCCGTGCGCCGCGAGCTCGGCGTGCGCACGATCTTCAACATCCTCGGCCCGCTGACCAATCCGGCCGGCGCACCGAACCAGCTGATGGGCGTGTTCCACCCCGACCTCGTCGGCATCCAGGTGCGCGTGATGCAGCGTCTGGGCGCGCAACACGTGCTCGTCGTGTACGGCAAGGACGGGATGGACGAGGTATCGCTCGGCGCGGCAACGCTCGTCGGCGAGCTGCGCGACGGCAAGGTGCACGAATACGAGATCCATCCGGAAGACTTCGGCCTGCAGATGGTGTCGAACCGCACGCTGAAGGTTGAAAATGCCGACGAATCGCGCACGATGCTGCTCGGCGCGCTGGACAACCAGCCGGGCGTCGCGCGCGAGATCGTCACGCTGAACGCCGGCACCGCGCTCTATGCGGCGAACGTCGCCGAATCGATCGCGGACGGCATCCAGCTCGCCCGCGAAGCGATCGCGAGCGGCAAGGCCCGCGCGAAAGTCGATGAACTCGTGCGCTTCACGCAGCAGTTCAAGCGCTGACTCCCCTTACGAATCAAGCAGGAATCCCCATGAGCGACATTCTCGACCGAATCATCGCCGTCAAGCGCGAAGAAGTCGCGGCGGCCATGCGCAGCGCGCCGCTCGAGGCACTGAAACTGGAAGCATCCGCGTGCGATCTGCGCGACTTCGTCGGCGCACTGCGCGCGAAGCATGCGGCCGGCCACGCGGCCGTGATTTCCGAAATCAAGAAAGCCAGCCCGTCGAAAGGCGTGCTGCGCGAGCATTTCGTGCCGGCCGACATCGCGCGTTCGTATGCGGAGCACGGCGCCGCATGCCTGTCGGTACTGACCGACGAGCAGTTCTTCCAGGGCAGCGTTCGCTACCTCGAGGAAGCGCGCGCGGCCTGCACGCTGCCGGTGCTGCGCAAGGACTTCATCGTCGACGCGTACCAGATCATGGAAGCGCGCGCGATGGGCGCCGACGCGATCCTGCTGATCGCCGCCGCGCTCGACACGCCGCTGATGCAGGATCTCGAAGCATATGCGCACTCGCTCGGCCTCGCAGTGCTGGTCGAAGTACACGACCGCAACGAGATGGAACAGGCGCTGACGCTCAAGACGCCGCTGCTCGGCATCAACAACCGCAATCTGCGTACGTTCGAGACGTCGATCCAGACCACGCTCGACATGCTCGACATGATTCCGTCGGACCGCATCGTCGTGACCGAATCGGGCATCCTGTCGCGCATCGACGTCGACACGATGCGGGCGGCGAACGTGAACACGTTCCTCGTCGGCGAAGCGTTCATGCGCGCCGACCAGCCGGGCGAAGAGCTGGCACGGATGTTCTTCTGATGGCGATCGAAAAGGAAATCAAGCTCGCACTGCCGGCCGGCCAGGCCGACGCCGCGCGACGCTTCTTCGAGACGCTGACCGGCGAACCCGGTCACGACATCACGCTCGCGAACGTCTATTACGACACGCCCGATCTCGCGCTGGCCCGCTCCAAGAGCGCAGTGCGCGTGCGCCGCGCGCCGCAAGGCTGGCTGCAGACGTTCAAGACGGTCGGCAGCGCGGAAGGCGGCCTGCATCGCCGCCACGAATGGGAACTGCCGGTCGCCGGCGACGCGCTCGAGATCGATGCGCTCGTCGCGGCCTGCGACGTGCCGGAAGCCGCCGCCGCGCTGAATGACGCGGCCGGTACGCTGTCGGCGCTGTTCCGCACGGATTTTTCGCGTACGCTGTGGCGCATCGCAATCGGCGGCGCAACCGTGGAAGCCGCGGTGGACCTCGGCGAGATCGTCGTCCAGGCGGAACACGAAACGCGCCGCGAACCGATCAGCGAAATCGAACTCGAACTGATCGACGGCCCGGAAGCGGCGCTCGCAACGCTCGCCGCCGAACTGCAGCAAGCGCTGCCGGGCCTCGCTCCCGACAACATCAGCAAGGCGCAGCGCGGCTACCGGCTGCGCGCGCAATAACACGCATCACGCATGGCAACCCGCAAGACTTCCCGCGCGCCGCAACAGGCGTCGCTGTTCGACGATCCCGTGCCGGAAACGGCACCGGCCGACATTCCGTCCCCGGCGCCCGAAGCGCCCGCGGCCGGACGCAAGCCCGCAAAGAAAGCCGCGGCTCCGGCTGCGGCCCCGACGGC
>NZ_JAAGPG010000176.1:0-15496 GCF_017104665.1 Burkholderia sp. Se-20378
TCTGCGCGGCGCGTACGACTCGGCCCTCGCGCGCCTGTCGACCGATACCACGCTGTCGTCGATCGACCGGCTGATGGCGCTGCACGGCCGCGTGCTGCTCGCGCGCGGCGATGCACGCAAGGGCGCACCGCTGGCCGCGCCGGCGCTGGCCGACACGGCGCGCAAGCAGATCGCCGCGTCGGTGCAGGGTGCCGCGAATGCATACGAGCGGCAGGCGCTCGTCAGCGAAGGTGCGGACACGCTGACCGACGCGGGGCTGTACGACGAGTCGGATGCGTTGCTGAAGACCGAGCTGACGCGTTCGTCCACGCCGTACTACTTCATGTCCGGGCTGGCTGCGAATGCGAAGGCGCGCGGCGACAAGGCCGCGGCGCTCGACTGGTACCGCAAGGCATATGACTCGGCGAGCGGGCCGGCGACGAAGCTGCGCTGGGGCGCGACCTACTTTGCGAATGCGGTCCAGCTGGCGCCGGACGATTCGGCGCGCATCGAAGGGATTGCCGCGAGCGTGCTCGCGCAGGCCGACAAGACGCGGGACGCGTTCTATGGCGCGAACCTGCGCGCGCTGACCAAGGTCGTCACGCAGTTGAATCGCTGGCGCGGCAGCGGTGCACATGATGCGTCGGTCAAATCGATCGCGAAGCAGTTCGACGGCATCTGTGGGAAACTGCCCGCCGGCGATCCGCAGGCAAGCGCCTGCGCGCGTCTGATCCAGCCGGTCAAGGCATAGATCCGGTGGCACTGCGTGGGCTTTCGGGATGCCTTCCGGCGCTTTTCCCGATACCCACGAGGCCACCGACACCATGCCCCACCTGACGCTCGAATATTCCGCGAACCTCGACGGGTTCGACGCCGGCGCGACCCTGCGCGCGCTCAATGCCGCGCTTGTCGCGTCCGGCCATTTCGACGAGCTCGACATCAAGAGCCGCGCGCTGCGGTTCGATACATTCGCGGTCGGCACGTCGCCGGCGTCGCGCGCGTTCGTCCACGCGAAGCTCGCGGTGCTGAGCGGCCGGACGACCGACGTCAAGCGCGAATTCTCGGAGCAGGTGCTGGCGGAGTTGAAGCGGCACGTCGTCGCGCCGCCCGGCACGCACCTGCAGCTGTGCGCGGAAATACTGGAGCTGGAACGCGAGTCCTACGCGAAAGCGAGCATCGAGCCGCGCTGACCGCGCGGTGCGGCGCGCGCTGCGCGGGCCGGGAACGTGGCGCTGACGCGCACACAGCCGGCGGATTCGAAACCGGATTATTGGCCCGGGGAGTACGCGCCGCGATTGCCGTAACCGGCGCCCGAGCCCCGCGGCGCACCCTGCTGCCGGGCGATCTTTGCCTCGGCGGCCTGAATGCTGGCCGGGTAGAACCAGTCGCTCGGCTGGAAGCCGGCCTTTCTCAATGCAACCACTTCAGAATGAACTTCGGCGCGCGTAAGCGGCTGGGTGGCTTGCGCCTGCGCGGCGAGGGGAGCGGCGAAGGCGGCCGCGAGGGCGATGGTGCGGATCAGCGGGTTCATGAACGGATACCTCCAGGTTTGCGACGGTGCCGATCGCATACGGTGACCGTCGAAAGCAGTGTAGGCCTCGCCCGACGCGCGAAAAATGCCGCTGCGACCAACGTAGTGTTCTGCTGTGGACAACAATGAGTGAGCCGGCGAGAGCGCCCGGGCGGCGTGCGGCAAAAAGGGGGAGGAGCGGAGGAGAAGCCGGCCGCATCGACGCGGCCGGTGGGCAGCGGCCCGGAGACGGGCCGCCGAGGGGCTGTTAGACGAGCCCCGTCGTGTAGTACACGGCGATCACGAAGAACACGGCGAGCGTCTTGATGATCGTGACCGCGAAGATGTCGCGATACGACTCGCGGTGCGTGAGGCCCGTAACCGCGAGCAGCGTGATCACCGCGCCGTTGTGCGGCAGCGTGTCCATGCCGCCGCTCGCCATCGCGACGACCCGGTGCAGCACGTCCAGCGGGATATTCGCGGCTTGCGCACCCTTGATGAACAGATCCGACATCGCGGCGAGCGCGATGCTCATGCCGCCCGATGCCGAGCCCGTGATACCGGCGAGCGAGCTGACCGACACGGCCGCGTTGACGAGCGGGTTCGGAATGCTCTTCAGTGCATCGCTGACGACGAGGAAGCCCGGCAGCGCGGCGATCACGCCGCCGAAGCCGTATTCCGACGCGGTGTTCATCGCGGCGAGCAGCGCACCGGCGACGGCGGCCTTCGAACCGGTTGCGAAACGGCCGCTCACGCGCTTGAACGCGGTCAGGATGACCAGCACGATACCGAGCAGCAGCGCGGCCTCGACCGACCAGATCGCGACGACCGTCTTGATCGACGTCGTGACCGGTGCGTGCACGCCAGGCAGCACTTCCGGCGCGACCGTGTACGACGCGGCGCCGTACCACTGCGGAATCAGCTTCGTGAACGCGAAGTTCGACACGCCGACGAGGATCAGCGGCAGGATCGCGAGCGCGGGATGCGGCAGCGACGTGGTCTCGACGCGCTCCGGCTCGTTGACGAGCGACGTGCCGTAGCCTTCACCCTTCGCCATCGCCGTACGGCGGCGCCATTCGAGATACGTGAGGCCGACGACGATGATGAACAGCGAGCCGATCGTGCCGAGCGCCGGCGCGGCCCAGGCGGTCGTCTTGAAGAACGTGGTCGGGATGATGTTCTGGATCTGCGGCGTACCGGGCAGCGAATCCATCGTGAACGAGAACGCGCCGAGCGCGATCGCACCGGGCATCAGCCGTTTCGGGATGTTGCTCTGGCGATAGAGTTCGGCCGCGAACGGATAGACCGCGAACACCACGACGAACAGCGACACGCCGCCGTAGGTGAGCAGCGCGCACACCGCGACGATCACCGCATTCGCGCGTGAACGGCCGATGTAGCGGATCGCCGCATGGACGATCGATTCGGAGAACCCGGAGAGTTCGATCACCTTGCCGAACACTGCGCCGAGCATGAACACCGGGAAATACAGTTTGACGAAGCCGACCATCTTCTCCATGAAGATGCCGGAGAAGACCGGTGCGACGGCGGCGGGTTCGGTCAGGAGCACCGCGCCGAGCGCGGCGATCGGCGCGAACAGGATCACGCTGTAGCCGCGATACGCGGCAAACATCAGGAACGCCAGCGCGGCGAGGACGATCACGAAAGACAAGGGGAGTCTCCTAATGGCTTTGGTTGTTGTTCGATCGCGCGACGCGCCGCGGACCGGCTCAGGTTCGTGCAGGTTTCGTGCCATCGGCCGCATTGCACCGCCGGACGTGGGTCCGCCGGAGACCGGCGGGCCCGCGCCGGTCGTTGTCTGAGGATTCTACATAAAACGTCTCGATCTGGAGACGAAATGGCCGTCCGGCCAGCCCGTGGAAGCGGGCAGGGCTTTCCCGGACAACGCATTGCGGCGTGTCTCCAGAGTGAGATAATCCGTCTCGTTCCGGAGACAACCGGTCGAAAATACACGGAGACGAAGACACGATGATGAACGACTGGGCGCGCCTGCCCGTCAACTACGGCGACGTGCTGCGGCGCGCCGCCGAGTCGCTGTTCCGGACCTTCGAGGATTCGAGCGCGGGCACGGTGGTCGTCGATCGCGATGCGCGCGTCGTGTGGATGAACGAGCGGTACGCGGCGCGCTTCGGTTTCGCCGATCCGCAGCAGGCCGTCGGCCTCGACTGCGAGGCCGTGATCCCGAACAGCCTGATGCGCGAGGTCGTGTCGACCGGGCAGCCGATCCTGCTCGACATCATGGAGACGGGCCGCGAGCCGCTCGTCGTCACGCGCCTGCCGCTGAAGAACGAGGCCGGCGAGACGGTGGGCGCGATCGGCTTCGCGCTGTTCGACCAGTTGAAGACGCTCACGCCGATCTTTTCCCGCTATGCACAGCTTCAGCAGCAGCTGATCGCGACGCAGCGTTCGCTCGCGCAGGCGCGCCGCGCGAAATACACGTTCGCGAGCTTCGTCGGCACGAGCGCCGCGAGCCTCGAAACCAAGCGCCAGGCGCGCCGCGCCGCGCAGGTCGATTCGCCGGTGCTGCTGCTCGGCGAGACGGGCACCGGCAAGGAACTGCTCGCGCATGCGATTCACGCGGCGTCCGCGCGTGCGCTCCAGCCGCTCGTGACCGTCAACGTCGCCGCGATTCCCGACACGCTGCTCGAAACCGAATTCTTCGGCGCGGCACCCGGCGCATACACGGGCGCCGATCGCAAAGGGCGCGTCGGCAAGTTCGAGCTGGCCGATCGCGGCACGCTGTTTCTCGACGAGATCGGCGACATGCCGTTGCCGCTGCAGGGCAAGCTGCTGCGCGTGCTGCAGGACAAGGAATTCGAGCCGGTCGGCTCGAACCGGATCGTGCGCGCGGACGTCCGGATCATCGCGGCCACGAGCGCCGACCTGCCGGCGCTGGTCGCGGCCGGGCGTTTTCGCGCGGATCTCTATTACCGGCTGAACGTGCTGACGATCCACGCGCCGCCGCTGCGCGAGCGCGCGTCCGACATCGCGGCGCTCGTCTATGCAACGCTCGAGGAGCTGGCTGCGCAGCACGGACGCGCCGCCCATTGCGAGCTGACCGACGATGCGCTGCGGATGCTGTGTGCGTATCCGTGGCCGGGCAACGTGCGCGAGTTGCGCAATACGCTCGAACGCGCGCTGATGCTGTCGGACCGGTCGGTGATCGATGCGCGTGCGCTCGCGCCGTTCCTTGGGCCGGTGCGCGTATCGACGGACGGTGCGGCGCCGGCGCAGCCGCTGGCCGTGGCGCCGGTCGAACGGCGCGCGGGCGAGGTGCCCGCTGCGTCGACCGCTTCGTATGCCGATGCATTGGCGGCGTGGGAGCGCCAGTTCCTGACCGATGCGCTGGCGGCCTGCGACGGGAAGGTGGTGGAAGCGGCCGCGCGCATCGGGATCGGCCGCGCGACGCTGTACAAGAAACTGGCGGCGCTGGGCATCGACCGGTAAGCCGAACGGCCAAGCCGACGCGCTCGGACGTGAAGCATCGAACAGGAGATCACGATGAAACGGATCGGCATCGCAGGGTGGCTGACCCTGCTGCTGGCAACCTCTGCGTTCGCGCAGTCCGGCGACACCGATGCGCCTGAGGCGCGGCGCAACTGGTACAACGATCCGTTCGTCGCGCTGTCGCGTGACGTGGCCGAATGCCCGTTGCCGCTCGGCCCGTGGATGACCCGGGCCGAGATGACGGACGACGCGCATTACCGCGCCGAACGCGGCACCACCTGCTGGCTCGCGCATCGCTGCACGAAGCCGAATTCGTATATGTATGACGCACCGATCGCCGACGCCGTGAAGGCGCACTTCGCCGGCTCCGATCGGCTGCATGGCACGAGCCTGTGGATCACCGTGCAGCGACGTTTCATTTACGTCGAAGGATGTGCCGACACGGCGTTCGATCAGCAGGCGTTGCAGCGCGAACTCGAGGCGCTTCCCGACGTCGAGCAGGTGTTCGTTCGCATCACCGACGATCCACGCAAGCGCTTGCCGTACAAGGCGCGCGGGCAACCGGGCCGTACGCCGAACTGACGGCCGAAGGGCCGCGCATGGCATACTCGCGACATTCAAAAAAAGGTTGACGGGAAGAACAATGAAACACATGCTTGCGTCGGTCTGTCGGTGGCCTCGGGCGGCCGTTGTTTTGGCTCTGGTTGCAGGGCTCGGCGGGTGTGGCGGCAGCGCGCCGCTGTTCACTTCGGACGGGCGTCCGACTACCCAGGTGCAATGCACCGGCAGCGACTGGAGCAATTGCACGGACAACGCCCGGGCGATCTGCAACGGCGATTTCGAAGTGCTTCAGCAATCGAGCGATGACGCCACGCGAAATCTTCTCTTCGCGTGCAAGAAGAAGAGCGGTTATTGATCCCGAGATAACCGGCTGAGGCGGCCACGATCGGGCGAAGTGTTTTTCTGTTGGCTGAGAGTCATCTATTTTTCACGAATAACACTCACGGAGTCCCATCCATATGGCGACCTACAGGCAACTGACCGCACAGCTCGAACGGCTTCAGCAAAAGATCGACAAGGAACGCGAGAAGGCGATTGCCGATGCGATTGCCGATATCCGCGCGAAAATCGAGGAATACGACATTACGCCGGAAGAGCTCGGGTTTCGTCCGGTAGGCGCGGCCACTGCCACAGCAAAGCCGAAGCGTGCGTCGCCGCCGAAATACCTGAACCCGAAAACGGGCGAAACGTGGAGTGGCCGTGGGCGCTCGCCGACGTGGCTCGGCAAGAACCGCGCACGTTTCCTGATCAAGGACTGACTCCCGAAAAACCTCACCTTTCGCGTACTGACTGACGGTGCGAACGGCCATGCGGCCGTCGCACCGTTTTGTTTTTGTGCATTCCCGGCGCGATTCCCGTCGGCGCATTGAACTGCGACGCTGCGCAATCAACGGATCCCGTTTTGCGAATTCGCTGCGATTCGACGGCATATCGCGGCGAATTCCGGTAAACAGCCGTGCAATTGCGCAGCACATGCGCATTGGCCTGCGCCATTCTCGTGGTGCACGCGTGCTGCGAATTCCGATCACCTTTCGCGTGTTTGCGCGGGGCGCCGTGCAATTCCCGAAGAGTCTCACCATAGCTCCTGTAAATCCTCACCTTTGACGAAGCGGACGCAGCGTCGCGCTGCACGCCTGCACCGTGTGCGCCGAGCGAATGTGCTTGGCCGGCGCGTGGTGATGGCTTCCGCACTCGTGTTGCAGATCCATGGTGCGAGCGTTGACGTGGGTCGAATAGTCGGCCGTTCGGCATATAGGCAGCCGCATGCGCTTCGCCTATGCTTTGGGTTCGCGTCGATCGGCGTATGGCCTCTCCGTGCCGCATGCCGATCGGGTCGTCTTTCGTTACCGCAGGGAGCCGATGTGACCGTTCGCCATCTCGATGCGTTGTTCCAGCCCAAGTCCGTTGCGGTCGTCGGTGCGTCGTCGCGCGCGGGCAGTATCGGCGCGATGGTGTGGTCGCGCGTGCTCGACGGCGCGTTCGAGGGGCCCGTGTGGCCCGTCAATCCGAAGTATCGCGACCTGCACGGGCATCCGGTCGTGGCCGATGTCGACCGGTTGCCCGCGCCGCCGTCGGTGGCCGTGATCTGCACGCCGCCGGCCACCTGGGCCGGCATCGTACGCAAGCTCGGCGAGCTCGGCACGCGCGTCGCGGTGATCGTCGGCGAGGCGCGCACGGACGCCGATCGCGCCGCGCTCGATCGCACGCTGAAGGCGGCGAAGCCGTTCGTGCTCCGTATCGTCGGGCCGGGCAGCCTCGGCGTGCTGTCGCCTGCACGGCATGCGCATTTCGGCGCGCCGGCCTACACGGCGCGATCGGGCGGCGTCGCGTGGGTGTCGCAATCGAATGCGCTGACGAACGCGGTGCTCGGCTGGGCCGATGCACGGGGCCTCGGCTTTTCGCATGTCGTCGCGCTCGGCGGCGAGTCCGACGTCGATGCGGGTGACGTGCTCGACTATCTCGCGAGCGATCCCGGCACGCGCGCGATCCTGCTCGAACTCGACACCGTGCGCGCCGCGCGCAAGTTCATGTCGGCCGCGCGCGCGGCTGCGCGCAACAAGCCGGTGCTCGCGTTGCGCACCGGTCGCGCGGATCCCGGCGACGCGCTCTATACGGCGGCGTTCCAGCGCGCGGGGATGGTGCGTGTGGATGCGCTCGACGATCTGCTCGACGAGATCGAGACACTCGGTGTCGGCCGCGTCACGGCGCGCGGCGCGGCCACGCTCGTGACGAGCGATGCGGGCGTCGCGAAACTCGCGGTCGATGCGGTGGCCGAGGTGCGCGACGTGCTGGCCGACTGGTCGCCCGCGGCCACGTCGGCGGTGTCGGCCGCGCTGCCGCATCTCGCCTCGCCCGGCAATCCGCTGACGCTGGGCGACGATGCGCGTCCCGAGCATTTTGCCGCGGCGGTCAAGGCGCTCGCGCCGTTTCCGCAAACGGGCACGCTGTTCGTCGTCCATTCGACTTCCCACAGCGCGCCGGCCGACGCGGTTGCGCACACGCTGATCGAATCACGGCAGTACGCGCATCGCGGCATCCTCGCGTGTTTCTTCGGCGCGGTCGACGCGGCGACGCGCGATGCGCTGCACGCGAACGGCATTCCCGTGCACACCACGCCGCAGCGGCTCGCGCGTGCGTATGCGCGTCTCGTCGACTACAACCTCGGGCGGCAACTGCTGATGCAAACGCCCGAGGGTACGCCGCCGCAGCCGGCCGAGTGCGTTGCATCCGCGCAGGCCGACGCGCGCCGGATGGTCGAAACCGGTCAGCATGAGCTGGCCGGCGAAGCCGCGCTGCACTGGCTGTCCCGTTTCGGCCTGCAGGGCGAGCCGGTCGTCGAGCCGGCCGGGAGGAAAGTCGTCGATGTCACCGTCGACATGTATGACGATTCGAACTTCGGCCCGGTGTTTCGCTATGCCGTGCCGCCCGCGGACGGTGTATCGGCGCCGTTCGTCGTCTATGGCCTGCCGCCGCTGAACACCGTGCTCGCCCGCGCGGTGATGGAGCGCTCGCCTTATGCGCGCAGCACGCCCATCGAACCGACGCTCGACGCGTTGACGGCGCTGTCGCAAGTCGTCTGCGACGTGCGCGAAGTCGTGGCGATGTCGGTCACGCTGCGCGTGCTGCCCGACCGCGCGCACGTGATCGCACCGCGCATCACGCTCGCAGCGGGGCGCAGCCGGCTCGCGATCATGCCGTATCCGCGCCACCTCGAGCAGACGCTCGAGTGGCGCGGCGAGACGGTGACGATCCGCCCGATCCGTCCGGAAGACGAGGCCGCGCACAACGAACTGCTCGGCGCGATGACACCGGACGATCTGCGGATGCGTTTCTTCGGCGCGGTGCGCAGCTTCGATCATTCGCAGGTCGCGCGCATGACGCAGATCGACTACGACCGTGAGATGGCGTTCATCGTGTCGTTCACCGATGTGTCGGGGCGCGACCACACGCTCGCGGTGGCGCGCGCGGTGGCCGATCCCGACAACGAGACGGCGGAGTTCGCGATCGCGGTACGACCCGATCAGAAGGGCAAGGGGCTCGGCCGGCTGATGATGACGCGGATCATCGACTACGCGCGGTCGCGCGGAACCGCATGGATGATCGGCGAGGCGCTGCGCGAGAACTCGGCGATGATCTCGCTGGCGAAGGCGTGCGGGTTTGCCGTGTCGACGACAGAGGAGCCGGGCGTCGTCGGCTTCAGGATGAAGCTGCAGCCGTAGCGTGTGTCGGCGGCCCAACGCGCGGATGCATCACATGCAATGGATGTCTCCGGCCTGCCTGCGCGTTGCGGATGTTCCCATTCAGGGATGCAGAGCGTCCGAACCTGTCTCGCGAGCGAAGCCACCGCGAACGTGTCGGCGCCTGTTCGCAACGGAAATATCGACGCGCAAATGGTACCGGTCAGGCACCGCGCGACGCGTACCGCTTGCCGCGATTTCCGTTCCGCGTCGCCGTTTTCAGCAAGGTATCCGCGCGCATTTACCGCCGCATTCCACCCTCGAAAATTCGAACTTGCCCAAAAGGTGAGATTTTTCGGGAGCCGCGGGTGAGCTTCTCCGGGAAGGTGGTGGTGAGCCGATACGGGAGCGCTCGGTGAGCCTTCCCGGGAGTGGCCGGTGAGACTCTGCGGGAACGGCCGGTGAGCGTCTCCGGGAGGCGTGGGTGAGCCTTTCCGGGGCGTGTCGGTGAGGGTCTGCGGGAGGTGTCGGTGAGGACATCCGGGAGGCTTCGGTGAGGGTCTCCAGGAGCCTGGGTGAGCTTTTTCGGGAGGCGCAGGTGAGCGCTTGCGGGACGCCAAGGTGAGACTTTTCGGGAGCACCCGGACGCACGGCTCCCGCAAGCGCAGCGCCGGCCTGGGCCGGCGTCACGCAGGGTGCGGGCACGCATGAACCGTGCCCGTGGCTACGTTCAGGCGGCGAGTTTCAACGCCGCGTCGTTCACCTGGTCGCGCGAAATCGCGAGTTCCTCGAGGTGCGGATCGGCATAGACCGCGCCGGTTTCGCGCTCGAGACGGGCGATCGTCAGTGCACAGCGCGCGGTGTCCTTCGGCATCGCGATGAAGCGCTTGACCGATTCGCCGGACGTGAACGCTTCGAACAGCGCGCCGCGCACGTCGTCCGGAAGCGTCTTGGTCCACTGGTACGGCTTGCCGTTGAACGTGATCGACGGCGGCAGCGTGCGTTCCTTCTTGGTCGCCGTGATGAGCCCGTAGGTGCGGGCTGCGTCGCCGATCTGTTCGGGCGAGAAGAGTTCGTCGGGCGTGATGTCGAACTGCTCGATGTAGCTCTCGATCGCCTGCATTGCAGCGGTACGATCGTCGCGCTTCTTCTGCGCGCGCGCGACGATATCGCGCAGCTCGTCCGCCTCTTCAGGCGTGATCGTGAAGCTTGCCTGCTTCTGCTGAAGTTCGGAGAAACGCTGGAATTCTTGATCGTTCAGAAGTTTGGCCATGACATCCATCGGACACGACGGCCGCGACAACCGGCCGCCGTAGTTTTTGAGAGGGCCGCTATTTTAGCGTAGCGCCGTGTGCGCACGATATGGCACCGTGTGCCGCGCTCCGCAGTGGGGTGGTGCGCGACCGGGCGCGACGCGATTGCGCCGCCCCCGGTGCGCTCCGCCGAGCCTGCGCGTCAGCAGGTCTCGTCGCGGCACATCGACAGATTGGCGGCCGTGTCGCGCAATCCTTCGACAACCTTGTCGACGGACGGCGCCGTGTGCGCATCGATCCTGCGCATGTACGGGCAGGTCAGCACCGCGATCGCATGGCCGGACGGCCCGAGGATCGGCGCGGTCAGGTCGGTCACGCCGTATGCCTGGCGGCTGTCCTGGCGCAGGTAACCGTCCTGCCGGATGGACTGGCACGCATACGCGAGTTCCTGCTCGTTCAGCGGCCCTTCGCCCTTGACCTTGCGGTGCTCGGCGAGCATGTGCGCGCGCTGCTCGGCGCCCTGGAACGACAGCATCACGCGTCCCGACGCCGTATCGGCGAGCCCGACGCGCGAGCCGAGCCGGACCGATACGCCCCACGGGCCGGGCCCGTCGACCTGCGCGATCACGAGCAGGTTGCCGCGATCGTAGACGGACAGGTGGCACGATTGTTCGGAGGAGTCGGCGAAACGCTGCATCGGCGGCAAGGCCTCGGCGATCAGCCGGCTCATCGGTGGATGCCGGTGCGCGAGCGAGAACAGCTTGAGGCTGAGCGTGTAGCGGTCGCCGCCGGTCGAGCGCATCACGTAGCGGCGCGCGACGAGGCGTTCGAGCATCCGGTAGATCTCGCTCGCGTTACGGCCGAGTTCCTTCGTGATTTCGGTACGGGTGAGGCCTTCTTTCTGCTCCGACAGGAGTTCGAGAATGTCGAGACCCTTGTCGAGCGCGGGTGCGCGATAGCGGTCGATTGCGCCCATCGATTCCCGTGCGTCGCAGCCGGGAAGCAGGTCGTTGGTTGTTTGCATTGTCGGTGTGAAGTTGGGGGGATTACTTTCGATCGATTGGCGACGCACGCTGGCCGATTCTGCAACACGCATGTGTCGAGCCCGCATGTGGCGACGAACGCCATCCGTTTGAGCTTAACAACAAACATTTAGTGTGCAATGCAGCGTCTTTTTACCGATCGTTACCGGACAAGAACGGATCGATTCCGTTTCGGGATGACAGGGAAGCCCCGAATACCCGGTATTCATGACAGGTGGCACCGGTTCAAGGTGTCCGAAAGGAAATCGGGCGACGGCGTTGCCCGCGATGCTGCGCCGCAGCGTCCGCAGGCGCACCAATAGTCGGTATCCGTCGCGCGTCATTTCACGGCGCGCGGCCGATGGTACAAAGGCTAGCGGGCCAACGACGGTGTGGCCGCGCGTGAAGCCGGCCGGTACGGGCCGGACCATGTCGCGGGTGCCGGGCCGTCGTCGCCGATGCGCAGACCGGCGGCCGCCCGTTCGATGCGCGCCGTACTTCCGTGCGGCGCCACGATCGCTGCGCCCGCGCGACCCTCGCGCGTCGACGGCATGCCGGATACGGCGCCGACGCGCGCAATCGACGATCGACAATCAGTCCGGCGCGCGGCCACTGAAGGCCGAGTCGGCCGGTATCCTGTCCCATTCGACAACAGAGGTTGACCACGATGAAACTGCTTCGCTATGGCCCGTCCGGCCAGGAAAAGCCCGGTATTCTCGACGCGGACGGCCGGATTCGCGACCTGTCCGCGCATGTGCCGGACTTGTCCGGCGATGTGCTGTCCGACGCGGGTCTCGCGCGGCTGCGCGCGATCGATCCGGCCACGCTGCCGCTCGTGTCGGGCGAGCCGCGCATCGGCGCGTGCGTCGGGCATGTCGGCAAATTCATCGGCATCGGCCTGAACTACGCCGATCACGCGGCCGAAGCCGGCATGCCGGTGCCGAAGGAGCCGGTCGTGTTCGGCAAATGGACGAGCTCGATCTGCGGCCCGAACGACGGCATCGACATCCCGAAGGGCTCGGTCAAGACCGACTGGGAAGTCGAGCTAGGCGTCGTGATCGGTGCAACCTGCAAGGACGTCGACGAAGCGCGCGCGCTCGATTACGTCGCGGGCTACTGCGTCGTCAACGACGTGTCCGAGCGCGAATGGCAGATCGAGCGCGGCGGCCAGTGGGACAAGGGCAAGGGCTTCGACACGTTCGGCCCGATCGGTCCGTGGCTCGTCACGCGCGACGAGGTGCCCGATCCGCAGCGTCTCGACCTGTGGCTCGAAATCGACGGCCAGCGTTTTCAGAACGGCAACACGCGCACGATGGTGTTCACCGTCGCACAGCTGATCGCCTATCTGTCGAGCTGCATGACGCTGCAGCCGGGCGACGTGATCACGACCGGCACGCCGCCGGGCGTCGGCATGGGCATCAAGCCGTCGCCGGTGTTCCTGAAGGCCGGCCAGATGGTGCGCCTCGGTGTCGAAGGACTCGGCGAGCAACTGCAGCACACGCGCGACGCGCGATAACCGCGCACCCGGCGATCCCGTCGAACGACCGCCGCCGGCGGACGTCGGGCGCCGGATACCGATGATTCAAAGACAAGGGCCCGATTCCGCATGGCGCGGAATCGGGCCCTTGGCATTGGTACGCGAGCTGGATCAGACGACGTTGTCGAGTTCGCAATGCGCTTCCAGTCGATACCCGTCGGGATCGACGACGAACGCTGCGTAGTAGCCGGGGCCGTAGTGTTCGCGCTTGCCGGGCCCGCCGTTGTCCTGGCCGCCGTGCTCGAGTGCGGCACGGTAGAACGCGTCGACTTCGACGGGCGAAGCAGCCTTGAACGACAGGTGCATCCCCGAGTCGGGATCGGGGGCGACGGGGCGAGCCGCATATTGCAACCAAAGCTGCGGCTCGGTTGCGCCGTACCCGATGGATTCGTCGTCGCTATACAGCCGTTTGTAGCCGAGTGCGCCGAGCGTGCTGTCGTAGAACGCGCGGCTGCGGCCGACGTGTGCAACGCCGAACGAAAGGTGATCGATCATCTGCTGTCTCCTTTGACTGAGGGGGAATTTCAGTGCAGCAACGTTGTTTTAACCACCATGCTGGTTATGTTAGAAAGCGTCCGCGGGCTTGTCAACCGGCATGGTGGTTAGATACGATCCGGGCATGAGCGATACGCAACCTTCCGTCACGATGGACTGCCTGATCCCGACGCCACCCGAAACCCTGAGCATCGATTTCGCGAACACGCTGTACTGGCGCGGCAGCGATCCGCCGACGGAAACCTTCGGCACGATGGACGACCTGCTGTCATGGTGTCGCGACCAGGCTGGCGTGCCGGCCAGTCTGGCGAAAGCGTGCCGCGCGCTTGGTGAAGAGGCGGGGGAGCCGGCGATGCTGGCGCGCGCGCTCGCATTGCGCGAGGCGCTGTATCGGCTCTTTCATGCGCAGGCCGAGCAGCGCGAGCCGCAGGCAGACGATCTCGCATTGCTCGGGGGCTTCCTGGCGGAAGCGGCGCCGCGCGTCGCGCTGGCGCGCATCGATGGCGGCTATGCGTGGCGGATCGGGGAGGGGCGTGCGACGCTGGCCGGGCTGCTGAGCCCGGTACTGTGGTCGGCGATCGACCTGCTCGGCGGTGCGCGGCTCGCGAAGGTCAAGCGTTGCGCGAACGACGCGTGCCAATGGCTGTTCATCGACGACAGCAAGAACGGCAGCCGCCGCTGGTGTTCGATGTCGTCGTGCGGCAATCGTGCGAAGGCGTACCGCCACTATCACAAGGCCGACTGACGGTCGGCCCGTTCACTGCACGGCAGCCGCCCCTACTTCGCCGACAACTTCCGCCACAGCGTCGTCTTGCTGATGCCGAGCATCGCGCATGCGCGGTCGCGGTCGCCGCCGCATGCGTCGAGTACCGCGCGGATCTCGTCGGCTTCCGCGCGACGGCGGCGCGCTTGCAGTGTCTGTGCATCGTCGCTGTCGGCCGCGTCGGGTGGTGTCGCGAACAGCTCGGGGGCGATCGCCTGCAGCGCGTCGGGATCGAGCGCGCCGCACGCGGCGGCCGGATCGCTTTCGTCGGCTTCCTCGGCCAGCTCCACCGCGATCCGCTCGATCACGTTCTGCAGTTCGCGCACGTTGCCGGGCCACCGGTAGCGTGCGAGTGCCGCCTGCGTCACGCCGAGCACGCGTGCGGCATCGGTGGCGTCGCGCAGGCGTTCGACGAGGCGCGGTTCTCGCCGAGCGGCTTGTACTAGCAGCGTGGCCGCGAGCGCCGGGATGTCGGCGGCGCGCTCGCGCAGCGGCGGCAGGCCGACGTTCAGGATGTTGAGCCGGTAATAGAGATCCGCGCGGAACGTGCCGGCCTCGACGGCCGCGAGCAGCGGACGGTGCGTCGCGGCGATCACGCGCACGTCGATGCGGATCGGCTCGGTCGAACCGAGGCGGATCACTTCGCGCTCCTGCAGCACGCGCAGCAACCGGCTCTGCAGCGACGGCGGCATCTCGCCGATCTCGTCGAGAAACAGCGTGCCGCGGTGAGCGGCTTCGAACAGGCCGGTCTTGCCGCCGCGCCGCGCACCGGTGAACGCGCCTTCCTCATAGCCGAACAGCTCGCTTTCGAGCAGCGCTTCCGGAAATGCGCCGCAGTTGACCGCGACGAACGGGTAGCTGCGCCGCGCGGACAGCGCGTGCAGGCTTTGCGCGATCATTTCCTTGCCGGTGCCGCTTTCGCCGAGCACGAGCACGGTTGCGTCGGATTTCGCGTAGCGGCGCACGAGATCGCGCACGCGCGCCATCGGCGCCGATGCACCGACCACGTCGTCGAGCGCGTAGCGCGCCGCAAACTGCTGCGTGGTGGGCTGCGAACGCAGCGCGCGGTCGAGCCGTTCGACCGCACGCGATTCCTGGAACGTCAGCACGCTGCCCGACGTGACGCCGCGATCGACGAGCGGCCCGCGATGCACGACGTAGCGCACGCCACGCACGGGCGCGAGCGCGTCGCCATCCTCGCCGCGCAGCGTGCGCAGCTCGGGCCGCAGGT
>NZ_JAAGPG010000177.1:0-15288 GCF_017104665.1 Burkholderia sp. Se-20378
TGCCCGCGAGCGCCTGCATGAGCGAGCCGTAGCGCACGACGTAGCCGAGCGCGGCGACGTCGTGCTCGTCGCGGTCGATCAGCGTGCGGCCGAAATGGCCGCGCTGCGAGACGTGGATGTGTTCGATCGGCGTCGCGTCGGCGGGCCACGCGAGCGTGTCGAGCAGCACGCGGCTGCCGTGCGACACGGCGATCGCGCGCGGATCGTTCGCGCTCGCGGCCGGTTCGCGTGCATCGATCAGTGCGATCGATGCATGCTGCGTGGCGCTGCGGCGTGCGAGCCAGCCGGCGAGCGCGAGCCCGACGGGGCCGGCGCCGACGATGGCGAGGTCGTAGTCCGGCGTTGCCGGGGAGGAAGCGGTCGTCATCTTGATTCGGGAAACGGTGGTAACGGTCGGCGGCAGCCGGTCATGCGCCTGCACGCATCAGCGCTTCGATTTCGTCCGCCGCGACGGGCACGCCGCGCGTGATCAGTTCGCAGCCGTGCTCGCGCACGATCGCGTCGTCCTCGATGCGGATGCCGATGTTCCAGTACTCGGGCGGCACGTCGTCGGCGGCGCGCACGTACAGGCCGGGCTCGATCGTCAGCGTCATGCCGGCTTTCAGCGTGCGCCACGGCAGCACGCCGTTGCCGTCACGCTCGGCGAGCCGCTCGCGGTAGTCGCCGCAATCGTGCACGTCCATGCCGATCCAGTGGCCGGTGCGGTGCATGTAGAAGCGCGCGTAGGCGCGCTCGGCGATCACGTCGTCGACGTTCGAGAAGCGTGTCTTCGGGATGATGCCGGTGTCGAGCAGCCCCTGCGCAAGCACGCGCACGGCGGCGTCGTGCGGCGCCTCGAACGGTACGCCGGCACGCGTCGCGTCGATCGCGGCCTGCTGCGCGGCGAGCACGATGTCGTACAGCGTGCGTTGCGCGGGCGAGAAGCGCCCGTTGGCCGGGAACGTGCGCGTGATGTCCGACGCGTAGCCGTCAAGCTCGCACGCGGCGTCGATCAGGATCAGGTCGCCATCTTTCGCGGTGGCGTTGCCGGCCGGGTAGTGCAGCACGCACGCGTTCGCGCCGGCCGCAACGATCGAGCCGTACGCGGGCGACTGCGCACCGTGCTTGCGGAATACGTACAGCAGTTCGGCCTCGAGTTCGTATTCGCGGATACCGGGGCGGCACGCCTGCATCGCGCGGCGGTGCGCGAGCGCGGAGATGTGCGCGGCGCGCATCATGGTCGCGAGCTCGTGCTCGTCCTTCACGAGCCGCATGTCGTCGAGCAGCGGCGTGAGGTCGAGCATCGCGTCCGGCGCGGCGACGCCCGAGCGCGCCAGCGCGCGCACTGCGTCGATCCAGCCCGCGAGCTGGCGATCGAAGTCGGCTGAGGCGCCGAACCGGTAGTGCACGGTGCCCGCGTCGGCGAGCAGGCGCGGCATCTCGGTATCGATCACGTCGACCGCGAACGCCGCATCGAAGCCGAACGCGTCGCGCGCGGCTTCGGGCCCGTAGTGGAAGCCTTCCCAGATCTCGCGGTCGACATTCTTGCCGCGGCAGAACAGGATCGATTCCGGCGCGCCGTGCGGCGCGGCCGCGTTCAGCACGAGCACGGCATCCGGCTCGCTGAAGCCCGTCAGGTAGTGGAAGTAGCTGTCGAACCGGTACGGATAGTCCGTATCGCGGTTGCGCGGCACTTCGGGCGCGGTGGGGACGATGGCGACGCCGCCGCCGGCGGCACGCAGTGCGGCAAGCACGCGTTCACGGCGCTGGCGGTAGACGTCGACGGCGATGGCGGTATCGAGGGGCGCGTTCATTCGTGCGATTGTAGCGCCGCGGGACGCCGCGCGTGAGAGAGGGGGCGGGAAGCCGCCCTGGAAGGCCCGCGCGGCGGTTGTTGCAAACCATCCACAGGCCCTCCGGGCGATTTTCTATCGTGCGACGCTGGCCGGTTATGATCGGCGACAACGTATACTCTCGGCGGTTCCCTTAAAAAGGCAGATGATGAAATTAATCGGTTCGCTCAGCAGCCCGTACGTCCGCAAGGCGCGGATCGTGCTGGCTGAAAAGAAGATCGACTACAAGCTGGAGCTCGAGAACGTGTGGGCGCCGGAGACGGATATTCATGCATCGAATCCGCTCGGCAAGGTCCCGTGCCTCGTGATGGAGGATGGTGCCGCGGTGTTCGATTCCCGCGTGATCTGCGAATACGTCGACACGCTGTCGCCGGTCGGCAAGCTGATTCCGCCGTCGGGCCGCGAGCGCCTCGAGGTGCGGTGCTGGGAAGCGCTCGGCGACGGCGTGATCGACGCGGCAGTCGCGATTCGCGTCGAACATACGATGCGCGACGAGGCGCAGCGCAGCGCGAGCTGGATCGCGCGCCAGCAACGCAAGATCGACGACGGTCTCGTCGCGATGTCGCAGGGCCTCGGCGGCAAGACGTGGTGCGTCGGTAATCATTACACGCTCGCCGACATCGCCCTCGGCTGCGCGCTCGGCTATCTCGACTTCCGGATGCCCGAGCTCAACTGGCGCGATCGCCACCCGAATCTCGACAAGCATTTCGTGAAGCTGCTGCAGCGGTCGTCGTTCACCGATACGCTGCCGCAGAACTGAGCCGCACGCGACGCATTCACGCGTTCACGGATTCGGCAGACGAAAGAAAAGCGCCCCGCGGGGCGCTTTTCTTTTTGCCGGGCCGCCCCGTGGCGGGGGCGGTCGGCCGCGTCACTCGATCGATGCGTACACGGCTTCGCCGAGCGTGAACGAATCGCTGCGTGAAATCGGCCACCACTTGTCGTACAGCGTGAAGCCGCAGGTGTTGCCGTCGAGCAGCGCGCCGGGCTTCAGGTACTTCAGCAACTGCGACATCAGCCGGACTTCGTGCGGTGCGATGCGTTGCACGATGTGATGTGCGCGCAGCTCCGACGGATGCGCGAGGCCGGCTGCCTGCACGAGCTCCTGCAGCGCGTGCAGCGTATTGCGGTGGAAGTTGTACACGCGGTCGGCCTTGTCCGGCACGACGAGCGCGCGCTGGCGCACCGGGTCTTGCGTCGCGACGCCGGTCGGGCAGCGGCCCGTGTGGCAGGTCTGCGCCTGGATGCAGCCGACCGCGAACATGAAGCCGCGCGCCGAGTTCACCCAGTCCGCGCCGATCGCGAGCGTGCGGGCGACGTCGAACGCGGTGATGATCTTTCCGCTCGCGCCGATCTTCACGCGATCGCGCACGCCGATCCCGACGAGCGTGTTGTGCACGAGCAGCAGCCCTTCCTGCAGCGGCACGCCGACGTGGTCGGTGAATTCGAGCGGCGCTGCGCCCGTGCCGCCTTCCGCGCCGTCGACGACGATGAAGTCCGGCACGATGCCGGTCTCGAGCATCGCCTTCGCGATCCCGAAGAATTCCCACGGATGGCCGACGCACAGCTTGAAGCCGGTCGGCTTGCCGCCCGACAGCGTACGCAGCCGCTCGACGAATTCGAGCAGCCCGCGCGGCGTCGAGAACTCCGAGTGCGTCGCGGGCGAGATGCAGTCCTTGCCCATCGGTACGCCGCGCGTCTCGGCGATTTCCGGCGTGATCTTCGCGGCCGGCAGCACGCCGCCGTGGCCGGGCTTCGCGCCCTGCGACAGCTTCACCTCGATCATCTTGACCTGCGGATCGGCGGCCTGCTTCGCGAACTTGTCGGGGTTGAAGGTGCCGTCGTCGTTGCGGCAGCCGAAGTAGCCGGACGCGATTTCCCAGATGATGTCGCCGCCGTTTTCGCGGTGGTACTTCGACAGCGAGCCTTCGCCCGTGTCGTGCGCGAAACCGCCTTTCTTCGCGCCGAGGTTCAGCGAGCGGATCGCGTTCGCGGACAGCGAGCCGAAGCTCATCGCCGAGATGTTGAAGATCGAAATCTCGTACGGTTGCGCGCGGTTCGCGCCGACGCGGACGCGGAAATCGTGGTTCGGCAGCTTCGTCGGCGCGAGCGAGTGGCTGATCCATTCGTGCGCGACGGCCTTCACGTTCAGCTCGGTGCCGTACGGACGGTTATCGGCGACGTTCTTCGCGCGCTGGTAGACGAGGCTGCGCTGCGCACGCGAGAACGGCTTTTCGTCGGTGTCGTCCTCGACGAAATACTGGCGGATTTCAGGTCGGATGAATTCGAACAGGAAGCGGAAGTGGCCCCAGAGCGGGTAGTTGCGCAGGATCGCGTGGCGGTCCTGCTTCAGGTCGTACAGGCCGAGGGCGACGAGGGCGACGGGGATGATGATCCAGAACCAGGAAAGCGCGTGGATCGAGGCGAGCGCGGCCGCGGCGACGAGCAGCAGGACGGCACACCACATCGCCAGATAGCGTCGTGAAAGCATGGGGACTCCTAGGGTCTATTCATGTATGGAACGCACATGCGAATGCCCGAAATCGCTCGCAGGGCAAGGAGTGAGGAGCGCCGTTTGGCCGAGCCAAACAAGAGACGAACGACGCCGCCATGCGGGCGATTTCGGGCATTCCCGTGGAATGAATTTGTAAATTTGGGGTTGCCACGAGAAGGGCCGCTCGCCGCGTTGCGCTCCTTGCGAATACGTCAGTATTCGCGGCGTCGCGCGCCTCGCGAGCGGCCCTTCTCGTGGCAACGCATGCGCGTTCCATACATGAATAGACCCTGCATCTTGAAATGCCGCCATGCGTACGCTGCGCGGCGGCACGCCGGCCGCGACGGAATCGTGTTCCGCCGGGCGCGGCGTGCCGCAAGTCTAAACCGAATATGTGTCAGCGTGCTTCGGCGAGCGCCTGCGCGTGGCCTGCGGGGGCGGCCTGACCGGGCTGGCCGGCGGCCGCGGATTCGATGATCCCGCCGCCAAGGCAGATCTCGCCGTCGTACAGCACGGCCGACTGGCCGGGCGTGACGGCCAACTGCGCGTCGTCGAACGCGAGCGAGAAGCGCGCTTCACCTGCCGGGCCGGGCGTCGCGGCGCCGAATGCGCACGCCGCGTCGGCCTGCCGGTAGCGGGTCTTCGCGCCGCACGCGAAGCCTTCGGCCGGCGGCTCGCCGGCGACCCAGCTCACGTTGCCGGCGACCAGCTCGCGCGCCAGCAGCCACGGATGATCGTGGCCCTGCACGACGTACAGCGTGTTCGACGCGATGTCCTTCGCGGCGACGAACCACGGATCGCCGTTGCCGCTCTTGCTGCCGCCGAGGCCGATGCCCTTGCGCTGGCCGAACGTGTAGAACGCGAGGCCGATGTGCTCGCCGACGACCTTGCCGTCCGGCGTCTTCATCGGGCCGGGTTTCGTCGGCAGATAGCGGTTCAGGAAATCGCGGAACGGCCGTTCGCCGATGAAGCAGATGCCGGTCGAATCCTTCTTCTTCGCGTTCGGCAGCCCGATCTGCGCGGCGATCTCGCGCACCTGCGTCTTCGGGATCTCGCCGAGCGGGAACATCGTCTTCGACAGTTGCGCCTGGTTCAGCCGGTGCAGGAAGTACGACTGGTCTTTCGTATGATCGAAAGCCTTCAGCAGTTCGAACCGCCCGTCGCGCTCGCGCACGCGCGCATAGTGGCCGGTCGCGATCATTTCCGCGTCGAGCGACATCGCGTGGTCGAGGAACGCCTTGAACTTGATCTCGGCGTTGCACAGCACGTCGGGGTTCGGCGTGCGGCCGGCCGAGTATTCGCGCAGGAATTCGGCGAATACACGATCCTTGTATTCGGCCGCGAAGTTGACGGCTTCCACGTCGATGCCGATCAGGTCGGCCACCGACACGACGTCGATCCAGTCCTGACGCGTCGAGCAGTATTCGCCGTCGTCGTCGTCTTCCCAGTTCTTCATGAACAGGCCGACCACGTCGTAACCCTGCTCCTTCAGCAGCCACGCGGTCACCGACGAATCGACGCCGCCCGACATGCCCACCACTACACGGCGCTTGCTCATTTGTTGACCGCCTGACGTTCGAATGCTTCGGGGCGCGGCGCGACCGAATGCGTGTGCACGAAATCGAGCGGAATGCGCCGCCCGGCGAGGTAATCGTCGACGCAGCGCATCACCGCGGGCGAGCGATGGCGCTCGCCGCACGCGCGCAACTCGTCGGCGGTCATCCACAGCGTGCGGACGATGCCGTCGTCGAGCGCATGGCCCGCGACCGGCTCGCCGGCGGTGCCGCAGAACGTGAAGCGCAGATAGGTCGCGCCGGCGGTGCCGGGGCGGTCGTAGTGCGCGAGATAGACGCCGACGAGCGCGTCGGGTGTGAACGGGTGCGCGGTTTCCTCGAGCGTCTCTCGGATCACGGCGTCGGCCAGCGTTTCGCCGGCTTCGAGATGGCCTGCCGGCTGGTTGATGCGCAGGCCCGACGAGGTTTCTTCCTCGATCATGAGAAAGCGGCCGGCGTGCTCGACGAGCGCGGCGACCGTCACATGCGGGGTCCAGATTTCGGGTTTCATGGTTCGGCATTTTACCGGTTGCGCCCGAACGCTGCCGGTCGTTGCGCTAAACCAATCAGACCCTTTCAATTCGTCTGTCTAGCCGATACGTGGCGCCACGGACGGGCCGGCATCGCCATCTCGCACGATCGTGCGGAGCGTGCTGGTACGGCCCTCGCTTTCGCCTAAAGTGGAAAGTGAGTGCCGTCGCTCGTGAGCCGGTAGTCAGCCTGCCGGCTCGTTGCGCAGCGGAAATCGCAAGAAGCGAAATGCCGGCAATGCCTGGAGGGACCGACGATGCATATTGGCGTGCCTGCGGAAACGCGGGCGAACGAGGCGCGTGTGGCCGCGACGCCGGAAACCGTCAGGAAATACGCGGCGGCCGGGCATCGCGTCAGTATCGCGAAAGGGGCCGGCATCGCCGCGAGTTATCCCGACGAAGCCTATGCGGCAGCCGGTGCCGAGCTGACCGGCCAGTCGGCCGCTTTCGACGTCGACATCGTGCTGAAGGTCCAGGCGCCCGCCGACGCCGAACTGCCATTGCTCAAGCGCGGCGCCGTGCTGGTCGGCATGCTCGACCCGTTCAACGGCGAACAGGCGGCGCAGCTCGCCGCGGCCGGCGTGACGGCCTTCGCACTCGAAGCCGCGCCGCGCACGACGCGTGCGCAGAGTCTCGACGTGCTGTCGTCGCAGGCGAACATCGCGGGCTACAAGGCCGTGCTGGTGGCCGCGGCGCTGTATCCGCGCTTCTTTCCGATGCTGATGACGGCCGCGGGCACCGTGAAGGCCGCGCGCGTGCTGATTCTCGGCGCGGGCGTCGCGGGCCTGCAGGCGATCGCGACCGCGAAGCGCCTCGGCGCGGTGATCGAGGCGTCCGACGTGCGGCCGGCCGTGAAGGAGCAGATCGAGTCGCTCGGCGCGAAATTCCTCGACGTTCCATACGAAACCGACGAAGAGCGCGACGCGGCGCAGGGCGTGGGCGGCTATGCGCGCCCGATGCCGCCGTCGTGGCTCGGCCGCCAGGCCGCGCTCGTGCACGAGCGTGCGAAGCAGGCCGACATCGTGATCACCACCGCGCTGATTCCCGGGCGCCCGGCGCCGACCCTGATCTCGGTCGAAACCGTGCAGTCGATGAAGCCGGGCTCGGTGCTCGTCGATCTCGCGGCCGGCCGCGGCCCGGAATTCGATGGGCGCAAGAGCGGCAACTGCCCGCTGACGGTCGCCGACCAGGTGATCGTGCACGACGGCGTGACGATCGCCGGCTACACGAATCTCGCGTCGATGGTCGCAGCGGATGCGTCGGCGCTGTATGCGCGCAACCTGCTCGACTTCATGAAGCTGATCGTCACGAAGGACGGCACGCTGAACATCGACCTGACCGACGACATCGTCGTCGCGACGCTCCTGTGCCGCGACGGCGAAGTCGCACGCAAGTAACCGGGGACAGGAGGCGGCCATGGAAGTCATCAATCACACGGTGATCAACGTGATCATCTTCGTGCTGGCGGTGTACGTCGGCTACCACGTGGTGTGGAACGTCACGCCGGCGCTGCATACGCCGCTGATGGCCGTGACCAACGCGATCTCGGCGATCGTCATCGTCGGCGCGATGCTGGCGGCGGCGCTCACCGTCGGCGCGACCGGCAAGATCTTCGGCACGCTCGCGGTTGCGCTCGCAGCCGTCAACGTGTTCGGCGGCTTCCTCGTGACGAGGCGCATGCTCGAGATGTTCCGCAAGAAGGCGCCCCGGCCGGGCGGGGGCGGCAAGGAGGGCGCGCGATGAGCATGAACGTTGTCACGCTGCTGTACCTCGTCGCATCGGTGTGCTTCATCCAGGCGCTGAAAGGCCTGTCGAACCCGAAGAGCGCGCGGCGCGGCAACCTGTTCGGGATGGCCGGGATGGCCATCGCGATCCTCACGACGATCGCGCTGATCGTCAAGCAGGCCGAGTGGCTTGGCGCGAACCTGCCGCTCGGCATCGCGCTGGTGCTCGGCGCGCTGATCGCCGGCGGCGGCGTGGGGGCGTTCGTCGCCGCGCGCGTCGAGATGACGAAGATGCCGGAGCTCGTCGCGGCGATGCACTCGCTGATCGGTCTCGCGGCCGTGTGCATCGCGTATGCGGTGGTGTCGGAGCCGGAAGCGTTCGGGCTCGTGCCGCAGGACGCGGTGTCGTCGAACTTCATCCCGTACGGCAATCGCGTCGAGCTGTTCATCGGCACGGTCGTCGGCGCGATCACGTTCTCCGGGTCGGTGATCGCGTTCGGCAAGCTGTCGGGCAAGTACCGGTTCCGGTTGTTCCAGGGCGCGCCGGTCGTGTATGCGGGCCAGCACCTGCTCAACCTGATGCTCGCGCTCGCGATGCTCGGCTTCGGCATCCTGTTCTTCATCACGCAGTCGTGGCTGCCGTTCATCGTCATGACGGCGATCGCGTTCGCGCTCGGCGTGCTGATCATCATCCCGATCGGCGGCGCGGACATGCCGGTGGTCGTGTCGATGCTGAATTCGTACTCGGGGTGGGCGGCGGCCGGCATCGGCTTCTCGCTGAACAACGCGATGCTGATCATCGCAGGGTCGCTGGTCGGCTCGTCGGGCGCGATCCTGTCGTACATCATGTGCCACGCGATGAACCGCTCGTTCTTCAACGTGATCCTCGGCGGCTTCGGCGGCGAGGCGGCGGCGGGTGGCGCGGGGGGGGCGAAGGAGCAGCGGCCGGTGAAGTCGGGCTCGGCCGAAGACGCGTCGTTCATGCTCGGCAACGCGGAAACGGTCGTGATCGTGCCGGGCTACGGGCTGGCCGTGGCCCGTGCGCAGCACGCGCTGAAGGAGTTGACCGACAAGCTGGTCGAGAAGGGCATCGACGTGAAGTACGCGATCCATCCTGTCGCGGGGCGGATGCCGGGGCACATGAACGTGCTGCTCGCGGAAGCGGAGGTGCCGTACGAGATCGTGCACGAGATGGAGGACATCAACGGCGAATTCGGCCAGGTCGACGTGGCGCTCGTGCTCGGCGCGAACGACGTCGTGAACCCGGCCGCGAAGAACGATCCGGCCTCGCCGATCGCGGGGATGCCGATCATCGAGGCGTACAAGGCGCGCACGGTGATCGTCAACAAGCGCTCGATGGCGGCCGGCTACGCGGGGCTCGACAACGACCTGTTCTACATGGACAAGACGATGATGGTGTTCGGCGATGCGAAGAAGGTCATCGAGGACATGGTGAAGTCGGTCGAATGATGCGTGTGCCGGCAACGCGGCTGCCTGCTTCGATTCACGGGCAACGTGACCGGACAGCGGACGGGCCCGACCGGCGCAAGCCGGCCGGGCCTTTTTCATGGTGCGACGAGGCTCGCGACGCACGCGGCGATCGTGTCGCGTACGCGCACGATCGCCGGGTCGCGCTGCGTGCTCGTGCGCCAGCCGATTTCCACCGGATAGTGCGGCAAGTCGACCGGGCAGGCAAGCGCGCGCAGCGGGGTGGATTGCGCGATCGTGCGTGCGGCGTGCGCGGGAATCGTCGCCACCGCGTCGGAGCCGGCCAGCAGGTACGGCAACGCGGCGAAATGCGTGGTCGACGCCGCGACGCGCCGCTTGTGGCCGAGTGTGGCCAGCGCCTCGTCGACGATCCCGATCACGCCGCCCGACGACACGAGCAGGTGGTCGCGCCGCAGGAAATCGGCGAGCGTCAGCGTGCGCGGCGCCCGCTCGCGGGCGGCCGGGTCGATCAGGCACGCATAGCCGCCCGTCGCGACCGCGCGCCGGCTGAGCCCGTTCGCCGAGAAGCCACCCGATGCAATCGCGAGGTCGACGCCATGGCGCAGCAGCGCGTCGCCGGCGATGCCGCTGTGCGTCTGCCGGAAGATCAGCCGGATGCCGGCGGCTTCCCGCGCAACGGCGTCGATCAGCGCGCGGCCGAGCGCGATCTCGAAGTCGTCCGACAGCCCGATCGAGATCGTGCGGCCGATGCGGTCACCGCCGTCGGCCGCGATCGCGAGGCTTTCGCGGCAGCGGTCGAGCGCGTCGGACAGGATCGGCTTCAGTTCGTCCGCGCGCGGTGTCGGCGCGAGCCCGCGGCCGGTGCGCACGAACAGCGGATCGGCGTAGATCACGCGCAGCCGCGCCAGCGCCGCGCTCACCGCCGACTGCGTGAGGCCGAGCCGCAGCGCCGCGCGGCTCGCACCGCCTTCCTCGTACAGCGCCTCGAACACTTTCAGCAGGTTCAGGTCGAGGCCGGCGATATCATCTGCATTCATGACACTTATCGTTCTATCGATTTGATCGATGACATCATATCGATAAAGATGGCGTTACCCCATTCACCGGAGACGCCTTCATGTCCACATCAGTCATCGCCGCGCTGCAGATCGGCGCTTCGCCCGCCGGCACGCGCGCCACGCTCGATACGATCCTCGGCTACGAAACCGCGATCCGCGACAGCGGCGCGTCGCTCGTCGTGTTGCCCGAGGCCGTGCTCGGCGGCTATCCGAAAGGCGAGATCTTCGGCACGCGGCTCGGCTACCGCCTGCCCGAAGGCCGCGACGCGTATGCGCGCTACGCCGCGCAGGCGATCGACGTGCCGGGGCCGGAAACCGACGAACTGGCCGCGCTGTCGCAGCGCACGGGAGCGAGCCTCGTGGTCGGCGTGATCGAGCGCGGCGGCAGCACACTGTACTGCACGGCGCTGTTCTTCGATCCGCGCGACGGGCTCGTCGCGAAGCACCGCAAGCTGATGCCGACCGGCACCGAGCGGCTGATCTGGGGGCAGGGCGACGGCTCGACGCTGCCCGTCGTCGACACGGCCGCGGGCCGCGCGGGCGCCGCGATCTGCTGGGAGAACCACATGCCGCTGCTGCGCTGCGCGATGTATGCGAAAGGCGTGCAGATCTGGTGCGCGCCGACCGTCGACGAGCGCGACGTCTGGCAGAGCTCGATGCGGCATATCGCGCATGAAGGGCGCTGCTTCGTCGTCAGCGCCTGCCAGGTGCAGCCGTCGCCGCGCGCGCTCGGCATCGACGTGCCGGGCTGGGATCCGGAGCGGCCGCTGATCCGCGGCGGCAGCGTGATCGTCGGGCCGCTCGGCGACCTGCTGACGGAGCCGCTGATCGGCGAAGCCGGGCTCGTGACCGCGCGCATCGATACCGACGAACTCGTGCGGGCGCGCTACGACTTCGACGTGGTCGGGCATTACGCGCGCCCCGACGTGTTCTCGCTGCACGTCGACGAGCGGCCGAAGCGCACGGTGGTGTTCGGTGCGTAGGGAAGGGGGCCGGGCGCCGCCCGGCGGCCCGGAACATGAACGGCGGCGGCGCGCGGTGCGCACGCCGCTGTGCTGCATCAGCGCATCGGCGCTTCCGCGATCCGCATGTAGTCGGCGATCCGCCGTCCCTCCATGTCCGGAAACTGCTCATGCACGATGATGTCGCCCATCCGCGCAATGTCGAAGGTGCGGAAATCGCCGCGCAGCTCGCACCACGCGCCGATCGTCCAGCGCCCGCCCCAGTAGACGAGCCCGAGCGGCCATACGCGGCGTTGCGAATGCGCGCCGAGCCGGTCGCGGTAGTCGAAGCTGACGACGTGGTGCGTGTCGATGGCCTGGTGGATCGCGTCGACCTTCGCGCAAAACGTCTCGTCGATGTGGAACGACGGCGCGAACACCGGCAGGCGGTCGAGCGCCGTGCGCTTGTCGGCCGGCATCGCCGACGCAATCTTCGCGAGCGCCGAACGCGCGCCGCTCGCGAAGCGCGCACCGCCCCAGGTTTCGAGCATGCGTGCACCGGTGGCGAGCGCAGCCAGCTCCTCGGCCGTGAACGTGAGCGGCGGCAGGCTCGCGTTGCGGTTCAGCCGGTAGCCGATGCCGGCTTCGCCTTCGATCGGCACCCCTGACAGTTGCAGGTCGCGCACGTCGCGATAGACCGTGCGCGGCGACACCGACAGCCAGTCGGCCAGCTGCTGCGCGGTCGTGAGACGACGCCCGCGCAAGAGCTCGGCGATCTGGAACAGGCGGTCGGCACGGCGCGTCATGACGGCACCTCGATTCCAACGGCAGTGGGGACTTCGCGATGATAGCGCCGCGCGAGCCCGACGGCCGCTGCGCTCAGTGGCATTTCGGCGCGTGCAGGCCGACGCGGTTGCCTTCCGTGTCGATCAGGTAGCCGACGTAGCCGTAGTTGTTCGGCAGCTCGATGACCGCGCCCTGCACGACGCCGCCCGCGCGCTTCGCGCGTTCGAGCGCCGCGACGACCGATTCGCCGGCGTTCAGGTAGACGAGCACGCCATTCGCGCTCGGCTTCAGTTGCTGCGGATCGAACACGATGCTGCCGCCCGTGCTCGATGCGTCGCGGTCGAACGTGGCCATCGGTACGCCGCCGATGACTGCGCGCTGCAGCGTCGTTTGCAGCACGGTTTCGTAAAAGCGGATCGCCCGGTCGAAATCGAGGGACGGAATGTCGAACCACGCGATCGCGCGCTCGAGGGTGGGGGTGGCAGTGGCAGTTGCGGATGTCATGACGCGCTCCTAGTTGCGTGGTTCGTTGTTCGGGTTCGGTGCGGAAACCAGCCTTGCATTGCGCCGGGATTGCAGTGTGATCGCGGCCTGCTGACACCGTATTGTCAGTAGAGTTGTCAGCCTTGACATGCAACTATTTGGTTGCATAATAAGGTCATTGACCCGGGAGTGGCATGGATCTCGTTTTCAAGGCGCTGGCCGATGCCACGCGCCGCCAGTTGCTCGATTTGCTGCACGCGAAAAGCGGGCAGACCCTGTCCGAGCTGTGCGACGGGCTCGCGATGAGCCGGCAGGCCGTGAGCAAGCATCTCGCGCTGCTCGAGGCCGCGAATCTCGTCGCGACGACATGGCGCGGCAGGGAGAAGCTGCATTACCTGAATCCGGTGCCGATCCACGACATCGCGGAACGCTGGATCGGCAAGTTCGAGCGTCAGCGCCTGCAGGCGCTGGCGGATCTCAAGCGCGGGCTGGAAGCGGCCGGCGATCCTGGAGACAACGATGAGTAATCCCGCCTTTGTGTACGTGACGTTCATCGCATCGACGCCCGAGCGTGTGTTCGATGCGCTCACCAACGCCGAGTTGACGAAGGACTACTGGGTGCGGCACCGCAATGCGTCGCCCGACTGGCGGCCGGGCTCGCGCTGGGAACATCAGGACTACGACGATCCGTCGCGGGTCGACATCGTCGGCGAAGTGGTCGAGAACGATCCGCCACGCAAGTTGGTCGTCACGTGGCGCACGCCGTCGGGGGAGAGCGGGGAATCGCGCGTGACCTATCTCGTCGAGCCGCACGAGGGCGTCGTGAAGCTGACCGTCACGCACGACGGGCTGGAGCCGGGCTCGGAGATGGATCGCGGGATTCGCGGTGGCTGGCCGGTCGTGCTGTCGAGCCTCAAGACGCTGCTCGAGACGGGGCAGGCGCTGCCGTTCACGATGGGGCGCTGGGAGAGCTCGAAGCACTGAAACGAAACGCCGCCGTTGCCGCGGGTGCGGTAACGGCGGCGTTCCGGTTGCCGCAGAGGGGCCGCGCAAGCGGCCCATCGCGACCATGATGCGGATTACGCGTCGCCTTCCGGCGTGGCCGGGCGCGCCTTCACGCTGCCGGCGATCAGGTCGAAGCGGAACAGCCGGCATTCGAGTGCGCCGTTGAACAGCGGTGTCTTCGCCGATTCGCGCAGCCGCAGCTGGCCCGGCAGCGAACGGTCGGACGTCAGCAGGAACGCCTGCCAGCCCGTGAAGCGCTGCTTCAGCGCATCGCCGAGCGCGTTGAAGAACTCGCTGTCCGGTGCGTCGGTGTGGGTACGGCGGAACGCGTCGTCGTTGCCGCGGTTGCGGCCCGTCTCGCGCACCTCGCCGCGTGCACTGCGGCCGCGCACTTCGATCCGCTCGCCGTACGGCGGGTTCGCGAGGATGATGCCCGGGCCGTCGCACGGCGGCGTCATCCCGCGTGCGTCGACCTGCTTGAGCCACACCGACGGCACGCCCGCACGCTCGAGGTTCGCGCGCGCCTTCTCGAGCATGTCGCCGGAGATGTCGCTGCCGTACACGCCAAGCGCTTCGCTGCGTTTGCCGCGGGCCGCGCGCTTCGCGTCCAGCGCCGGGACCTTCAGCCCCTGCCACGCGGTGATGTCGTATTGCTTGAGTTTCTCGAAGCCGAACCGGCGCTCGACGCCCGGCGCCACGCCGAGCGCGATCTGCGCGGCTTCCGCGAGGAACGTGCCGCTGCCGCACATCGGGTCGTACAGCGCCGTGCCGGGCGTCCAGCCCGTCAGGCGCAGGATGCCGGCCGCGAGGTTCTCGCGCAGCGGCGCCGCGCCCTTGTCGAGACGCCAGCCGCGCTTGAACAGCGGCTCGCCCGACGTGTCGAGGTACAGCGTGCACTCGCCCGCCGTCAGGAAGGCGAACACGCGCACGTCCGGCGCACCGGTGTCGATGCTCGGGCGCGCGCCGGTCTTGTCGCGCATCCGGTCGCAGATCGCGTCCTTCACGCGCAACGTCGCGAATTCGAGGCTCTTCAGCGGCGACTTGATCGCGGTGATGTCGACGCGCAGCGTCTGCGTCGCAGCGAACCAGCGCTCCCACGGCTGCTCGAGCGCGAGCGCGTAGACGTCCTGCTCGTTGCGGTACGCGCGGTGCGCGATCTTCAGCAGGACCCGGCTCGCGATCCGCGAATGGAGGTTCGCGGCCATGCCGGCGGCCCAGCCGCCGCTGAAGTGGACGCCGCCCGGCACCTGCGCGCCCGCGGTGAACGGCGCGCCGTTCAGGTGGCGGCCGGCGATTTCGGCCAGCTCGGCGGCAAGCGCCGCTTCGAGGCCGCGCGGGCAGGGGGCGAAGAATTCGTACAGGGTGGGCGAGGACATAAGGCGGGTGAGGACGTGCAAAAGTCCACTATTGTACGCGGCGCGGGCGGCCGGGGC
>NZ_JAAGPG010000178.1:0-15447 GCF_017104665.1 Burkholderia sp. Se-20378
CGCATCGAGCGCGACCTGTCGTGCGTCGGCGAGCGCGCAACGGACGAGCGCGATCGTGTCGTCGAGCAGCGCGCGCAGCGCGAACGGCTGCGGCTTGAGGGCGAGCGTGCGCGTGTCGGCGCGCGGCGCGTCGAGCACGTCGTCGATCAGCGCGACCTGCTGGTCGATGCCGGTGCGGATGCCTGCGAGCGCGCGCTGCAGGTTCGGATCGGCGTTGGCGAGCTGGCGCTCGAGCACGTACGCCCAGCTATGCATGGCGTTCAGCGGGCTGCGCAGGTCGTGCGACGCGGTGGAGAGCGCCTGGTCGCGCAGGAACAGCGCCGCCTGGGTGGCGTAATGCGCTGCGCGTTCGCGCAGTAGGTCGGCGGCGGGATCGACGGAAGTGGACGTCACGGAGCTGGCCTGTCGGAAGCGGTTGGTGTGGAAGTCACGCGAACCGCCATTATAGGGACGGTGCGTGTCACGCCGGCAGCGCGTCCTCGTCCTTTTTCCGGGCGTCGCCGTTCGGCAGCAGCTGGCACGCGAGCAGGCCGGCCAGCATCAGCGCGCAGCCGATGAGCGCGCGCAGCGTCAGCGTTTCGCCGAGCGCGGCCCAGCCGGCGATTGCCGCGAACACGCCTTCCATGCTGAAGATCACGGCCGCGTGCGCAGGCGCCGCGTCGCGTTGCGCGACGACCTGCAACGTGTAGCCGACGCCGACCGACAGCAGGCCGCCGTACAGCAGCGTCGGCAGCGCGTTGCGCAGCATCGTGTCGCTGACCGGCTCGATGACGAGGCCGACCGCGAGGCACGCCACGCCGCACACGACGAACTGCATGAACGCGAGCACGAGCGGATTGTGGCGCTTCGCGAAATGGCCGACGGCCATCACGTGCGCGGCGATGATCACGGCGCCGGCGAGCTGGAACCAGTCGCCGTACAGCACCGAGAAGTGCTCGTTGATGCTGAGGAAATACAGGCCGATCGCCGCGAGCAGCGCGCCGAACCACGTGCCCGGGCCGATCCGGTGACGGGCGAACACGCCCATCAGCGGCACGATCACGACGTACAGCGAGCTGATGAAGCCCGCGTTGGCGATGCGCGTGTACTGCAGGCCGATCTGCTGCAGCGAAATCGATACCGCCAGCAGCCCGCCGAGCGCGAGGCCCGGCAGCAGCAGCTTCGGCTCACGGCGGATCGCCGCGAGTTGCGTGCGCGACGCCGTGTTCAGCATCAGCAGCGGCACCAGCACCAGCGCGCCGAGCAGGAAACGGAGCCCCGTGAACAGGAACGGCCCGATCACGTCGAGGCTCAGGCGTTGGGCGACGAAAGCCGACCCCCAGATCGCGCCGGCGGCAGCGCCCGCGCGCGGCGCCCAGAACAGGTAGGCCGACGCGGTAGCCGACGCGACAAACACGGCCAGCACGAAATACGACACGGCCGAGGCCCGCAACGCAAAGCGCTGCGGACGCCCGGCCGGAGCATCGAATGGACTCGTCAAGCGATTGCGGCGTCAGACGCGCTTGAACACCAGCGTGCCGTTGGTACCGCCGAAGCCGAAGTTGTTCTTCACGGCAACGTCGATCTTCATGTCACGCGCGGTGTTCGCGCAGTAATCGAGATCGCACTCCGGGTCCTGGTTGAAGATGTTGATGGTCGGCGGCGACACGTTGTTGTGCAGCGCCAGCACCGTGAACACCGATTCGAGGCCGCCCGCGCCGCCCAGCAGGTGGCCCGTCATCGACTTCGTCGAGTTCACGACGATCTTGTACGCATGCTCGCCGAAGGCCGCCTTCACAGCATCGGACTCGTTCTTGTCGCCCAGCGGCGTCGACGTGCCGTGCGCGTTCAGGTACTGGACCTCGTCCGCGTTCACGCCGGCGTCGCGCAGTGCCGCGACCATGCAACGGCGCGGGCCATCCATGTTCGGTGCGGTCATGTGGTACGCGTCGCCCGTCATGCCGAAGCCCGAGACTTCCGCGTAGATCTTCGCACCGCGTGCCTTCGCCGCTTCGTACTCTTCGAGCACCATCACGCCGGCACCCTCGCCCAGCACGAAGCCGTCGCGGTCCTTGTCCCACGGACGGGATGCGCTGGCCGGATCGTCGTTGCGGGTCGACAGCGCACGCGCTGCCGCGAAACCGCCGATGCCAAGCGGCGACACCGTCGACTCGGCACCGCCCGCGACCATCACGTCGGCGTCGCCGGCCTGGATCAGGCGCGCTGCGAGGCCGATGCTGTGCAGGCCGGTCGTGCAGGCCGTCACGGCCGCAAGGTTCGGGCCCTTCAGGCCGAACATGATGCTCAGGTGACCCGAGATCATGTTGATGATCGAACCCGGCACGAAGAACGGCGAAATCCGGCGCGCGCCGCGATCAACGTAGGTCTGGTGCGTATCTTCGATCATCGGCAGGCCGCCGATGCCGGAACCGACCAGCACGCCGATGCGTTCCGCATTGGCTTCGTTCACTTCCAGCCCGCTGTCCTTGATAGCCTGGACGCCGGCGGCGATGCCGTAATGGATGAACGTATCCATGTTCCGGGCTTCCTTCGCCGGGATGTACTCCTCGGGAACGAAACCCTTCACTTCGCCTGCGAAGTGGACGGCGAGGTTCGACGGATCGAACTTCGTAACGGTGGCAATACCGGACTTGCCGGCGACGAGATTGGCCCAGCCGTCGGCAACATTATTGCCAACAGGCGAAATCAGCCCCAGGCCTGTAACAACAACACGACGGCGGCTCACGGTAACCTCTTTTCCATTATTGGATGACAAAAACAAAAGCCACAGTGGCCACAGGAACCAGCCCTGCGAGCCCTGTGGCTGTTAGTCCGTCCGGCGCGAAGCCGGCAGGATGGCGCGTCAATCGCGAAAATCGCGGCGACGTGGCGGACAAGCGCGAAAGGCGCTCGTTACGCCTTGACGTTTGCGCGAGCGTAGTCGATCGCTTGCTGAACGGTCGTGATCTTCTCTGCTTCTTCGTCCGGGATTTCCATGCCGAACTCGTCTTCCAGAGCCATCACCAGTTCGACCGTGTCGAGCGAGTCGGCGCCCAGGTCGTTCACGAACGAAGCTTCGTTCTTGATCTCGGCTTCTGCGACGCCCAGTTGTTCAGCGACGATCTTCTTGACACGTTGTTCGATGTTGTCCATTACCCCTCCGAGGGAAAGTTCAGATTTACAAGTGCGCGCATTTTATCAGGTTTGCTGACGCCAAAACGCACGTTGGCTTGATGGTCGATCAAGCGCCGATCCGCCTGAAAATCGGGATACGGCGCGGATGGTAAACGAAAATCGTTACGACATGTACATGCCGCCGTTCACGTGCAGCGTCGTACCGGTGATGTAACCGGCTTGCGGCGATGCGAGGAACGCGACGGCATGGGCGATGTCTTCCGGGCTGCCGAGGCGGCCGAGCGGAATCTGGGTCTTGAGCGCAGCCTGCTGTTCTTCCGGCAGCGTCTTCGTCATGTCGGTGTCGATGAAGCCCGGCGCCACGCAGTTCACGGTGATGCCGCGGCTGCCGATTTCGCGCGCGAGCGCACGCGTCATGCCCGCCACACCGGCCTTCGCAGCCGCGTAGTTGACCTGACCCGGGTTGCCGGCCGAGCCGACCACCGACGTGATGTTGATGATGCGGCCGCCACGCGCCTTCATCATCGGGCGCAGTACCGCACGCGACAGGCGGAACACCGACTTCAGGTTGGTGTCGATCACCGCGTCCCAGTCTTCGTCCTTCATCCGCATCGCGAGCTGGTCCTGCGTGATGCCCGCGTTGTTGACGAGCACGTTCAGCGCGCCGAATTCCTTCACGGTCGCGTCGATCAGCGCCTCGGCAGCTGCCGCGTCGTTGACGTTCAGCACCGCGCCGCGGCCCGTGACGCCCGCTTCCGCGAACGCCGCGGTAATCGCAGCGGCGCCCGATTCGCTCGTCGCCGTACCGATCACCGTCGCGCCCAGGCGCGCAAGTTCGAGCGCGATCGAACGGCCGATGCCGCGCGATGCGCCGGTGACGATCGCAACCTGTTTATCGAGAGTCTTGTCCATGAATCGAATATCCGTCTCTTGAGAAAAGGTGCCGCGTCAGGCGGTCACCAGCTTGAGCGCTTCGTCGAGCGAAGCCGGATCGAACACCGACGCGCCCGTCAGGCTGCTGTCGATGCGCTTCGTCAGGCCGGCGAGCACCTTGCCCGGACCGCATTCGATCACGTGCGTGACGCCCGTGCCGGCGATGTGCTGCACGCACTCGACCCAGCGCACCGGGCCCGCGGCCTGGCGCACCAGCGCATCCTTGATCGCAGCCGGATCGCTGACCACGGCGACGTCGATGTTGTTGACGACCGGAATCTGCGGCGCCTTGACGTCGACGTTCGCAAGATAGTCGCGCAGCTGGTCCGACGCCGGCTTGAGCAGCGACGAATGGAACGGCGCCGACACCGGCAGCGGCAGTGCGCGCTTCGCGCCCTTCGCCTTCGCGATCTCGCAGGCCTTTTCGACCGCAGCCTTGTTGCCTGCGATAACGACCTGCGCGGGGGCATTGAAGTTCACCGCTTCGACAACGCCCGCTTCCGCGGCTTCGGCGCAAACCGCGCGCACCGTGTCGTCATCGAGGCCCAGGATCGCGGCCATGCCACCCTGGCCGACCGGCACGGCCGTCTGCATCGCCTGCGCGCGGAAACGCACGAGCGGCACGGCGTCCTTGAACGCGAGCGCGCCGGCAGCGACGAGCGCCGTGTATTCACCGAGGCTGTGACCGGCAACGATCGTCGGCGCCGGGCCACCTGCCTGCTGCCACGCGCGATAGCACGCATAGGCTGCGGTGAGCATCACGGGCTGCGTGTTGGTGGTGAGGTTCAGCTCTTCGGCCGGGCCTTCGGCGATCAGCTTGCCGAGATCCTGATTGAGTGCATCGGACGCTTCCTGGAGCGTCTCGCGCACGACGGCCAGATCGGCGAATGCGTTGAGCATGCCGACCGCCTGCGAGCCCTGCCCCGGAAATACGAATGCAAATTTCATATCGTCCCCAATTGAATCGATTCGGACGGCGCGCACGAATGGCGCGCCGATGGGATCCGCGCGCAGCAGTCGCGCGCCGCGGATCAGTAGCGGAAGACCGACGCGCCCCAGGTGAAGCCGCCGCCGACGCCTTCGATCAGCACGTGCTGGCCGCGCTGGATGCGACCGTCGCGCACCGCGGTATCGAATGCCAGCGGGATCGACGCGGCCGACGTGTTGCCGTGCTGGTCGACCGTCACGACCATGCGCTCCTGCGGCAGGCCGAGCTTGCGGCAGGTGCTGGTCATGATGCGGATGTTGGCCTGGTGCGGAATCAGCCAGTCGATCTGCTCGGGCGCGAGATTCGCCTTCGCGAGCGCCTCGATCGCGACCTTTTCGAGCACGTTGACCGCGAGCTTGAAGACGGCCTGCCCGTCCATGTACAGGAACGCGCTGCCTTCGATCACGCCGCGGTTGACGTTGCCCGGCGTGCAGAGGATGTGCGAATAGCTGCCGTCCGCGTGCAGCGCGCTGCCGAGCACGCCCGGCTCTTCCGACGCGGACAGGATCACCGCGCCCGCGCCGTCGCCGAACAGCACGCAGGTCGTGCGGTCCTTGAAGTCGAGAATGCGCGAGAACGTCTCCGCGCCGATGACGAGCGCCGTGCGGTGCTGGCCGCTGCGGATGAAGCTGTCGGCCGTCGCCATCGCGTACGCGAAGCCCGAACACACGGCCTGCACGTCGAATGCCGCGCCGCCGTTCTTGATGCCGAGCTTGTTCTGCAGCAGGCACGCGGTGCTCGGGAACACGAAATCGGGGGTCGAAGTCGCGACGATGATCAGGTCGATCGACTGCGGATCGATGCCGGCGGCTTCGATCGCGCGACGCGACGCCTCGAGCGCGAGATCGCTGGTCGTGACGTCCGGTGCGGCGAAATGGCGCGCATGGATACCCGTGCGCGCAACGATCCATTCATCGCTCGTCTCGATGCCTTCCTTCGCAAGACGATCGGTCAACTGCTGGTTCGTGACGCGGTCAGGCGGCAGGTAGCTGCCCGTGCCGAGCACGCGGGAATAGAGAGTCGATTGGGCCATTTATGCTTTAGAGGATTGCGCAGCGGAAGGTTCGGCGTGATGGCCTGCGGCGGGGCTTGCACGGCCCGCGCCGCCCGCGTCGTGTTCGCCTTCGCCGAGCGACACTGAATTATCCGCCATCGCGCGCGCGAGGCGCTCCAGCACGCCGTTTTTGACGGCATCATACCCGCGTTTGATCGCCCACTCAAACGCGTAGGCATCGGCCGAACCGTGGCTCTTGATCACGAGGCTTTTCAGCCCCAGCAGCGCCGCGCCGTTGTACTGGCGGTGGTCGACGCGCTTCTTGAAACGCATCAGGACAGGCAGCGCGAGCAGCGCCATCAGCTTCGACATCAGCGAACGGCCGAACTCCTCGCGGATGATGTCCGACAGCATTTGCGCAAGCCCCTCGGACGTCTTCAACGCGACGTTGCCGACGAAGCCGTCGCACACGATCACGTCGACCGTGCCCTTGTAGATGTCGTTGCCTTCGACGTTGCCGCGGAAATTGAGCGTGCTGGCGCGCAGCAGTTCGCCTGCGCGCTTGATCGTCTCGTTGCCCTTGATCACCTCTTCGCCGATGTTCAGCAGGCCGATCGTCGGACGCTCCTTGCCTTCGAGCGCGGCGACGAGTGCGTGCCCCATTTCCGCGAACTGCAGCAGGTGCTGCGGTTCACAGTCGACGTTCGCGCCGAGGTCCAGCATCATCGTGTAGCCGGTCGGGTTCGGCAGTGCGAACGCGATCGCGGGCCGCTCGATGCCGGGCAGCGTCTTGAGTACGTAACGGGAAACGGCCATCAGCGCGCCGGTATTGCCGGCGGAGATGCAGGCCTGCGCCGCGCCTTCCTTGACGTGGTTGAGTGCGACGCGCATCGAAGAATCCTTCTTCTTGCGCAGCGCCACTTCGACAGGGTCGTCCATCGCCACGACTTCGGTGGCGGGAACGATGGTCAGCGCGGGATCGTCGAGGGCTTTCAGCTTTTTCAGCTGAGCGCGGATCGCGCTTTCGATGCCGACGAGCATCAGGTGCGCATCGGGATGCGCGCGGACGAACTTGACTGCCGCGGGAACGGTCACGGACGGGCCGTGGTCGCCTCCCATGCAATCGATAGTGAGCTTTACGGTCATGGAATGCGACGAATTTCAGGCACAAAAAAGCGGCAGTTGAATGCCGCCTTTTTGTTGCGCCAGGAAAGTGTCAAGCGAACCAGTTGTCACGCGAACGGCAAGCGTAGCGCGCAACGCGTGACTTGACGCTTAGTCGTTCTTCGTCTTGACGACTTTCTTGCCGCGGTAGTAGCCGTTCGGGCTGACGTGGTGACGCAGATGCACTTCACCCGTGCTCGGCTCGACTGCCAGCGGCGATGCCGTCAGGAAATCGTGCGAACGATGCATGCCGCGCTTCGACGGCGACTTCTTGTTTTGCTGGACTGCCATGACTAACTCCTAAATAATTTTCCGGATTCTAACACAGCCCGATCCGACGCTTAACTACCCTGGCCCAAAGCCTTTACGCCTTCCCGCGCCACAACTGCTTAGTGTTTCTTGGTGCCGTCACCGTCCTTCTTCAGCGCTTCCAGCGCTGCGAACGGATTCGGCCGTTTGCCTTCGTCCCCGGCTTCGTCGGACTCGTCGTCCGTCTCTTCCGCGGGACCGCTCGCACCCGACACGAGGCTTTCGTGAACTGCCGGGCAAACCTCGTGCTTGGGCACGAGCGGCAACGAAAGCAGCAATTCCTCTTCGATCAAGTCGACGAGATCGAACTGGCGTGAGCCCACGATCACATCGGCTTCATCGTCGTCGAGCGGAAATTCTTCAGCTTCTTCTTCGGTCGCGACCACCCGGTACGTCATGTCGACGTCGAACGTCTGGTCGTACGGGGTCATGCAGCGCTGGCACGTGAGCCACGCATGGCCGTGCACCGCAAGCCGCAGATACGGCTGCTGCCCGTCGGCGCCGTCGTCCTGCAACTCCTTCTGCGTGAACCCTTCCGCCTGCCATGTGAAGACCGTGTCGCGATCTGGCGCGTCCGCAGGCACTTCGTTTAACATGCGCGGCAGTTGCGAGAGGCGCACCGCACCTGCTGCCTGCCGCCCGCTACGGGCGAACTCGAACAGATCGATTGCATGCGGATCAAGCGCCGCAGCCGGTTTGCCAGAAGAAGTGTTCATGTGCGCTCCTGCCTACAGGCTGACTTGCGAATCCGGCTTGGTACCGCTCGCGTACGGCTCATCCGCAGATGACGTACTTTACTTCCGAAGACCCGGCAGGCGCCACCACAACGGAAGCCTGCCGACGAAAAGCGGGAAAGCATACCTGTTTTACCTTTTGCGGTCAATCACTTAAGCTTGCGTCCGCGCAACGCCGCGCAACACCCGACGACTCATCGATCCAACCGACCATGCCGGATACCGTTTGCCGCCCGCCGCGGCTGATTCTTGCCTCCAGTTCACGCTACCGCCGCGCGCTCCTCGAGCGCCTCGGCATCCCCTTCGACGTCGTGTCGCCCGACCTCGACGAAACCCCGCACGACGGCGAGACGCCGGCCGCGACCGCCCTGCGGCTCGCCGGCGCGAAAGCGCGCGCCGTCGCTGCCACGATCGACGCACCGGACGGCGTGCTCGTGATCGGGTCGGACCAGGTCGCGACCTTCGACGGCCTCCAGATCGGCAAGCCCGGCACCCACGAGCGCGCGCTCGCGCAACTCGTGTCGATGCAGGGCCGCGAAGTCGAATTCCACAGCGCACTCTGCCTGTACGACAGCCGGACGGGCGAAGCGCAGGTCGAGGACATCGTCACGCACGTGCGCTTCCGCTCGCTGCCCGAGGCCGAACTCGACGCGTACCTGCGCGCGGAAACGCCGTACGACGTCGCCGGCAGCGCGAAATCCGAAGGGCTCGGCATCGCACTGCTCGACGCGATCGACTCGAACGACCCGACCGCGCTCGTCGGCCTGCCGCTGATCGCGCTCACGCGCATGCTGCGCGCCGCTGAATATCCGTTGTTTGCAACCACCCGTGGAGACCGCGCATGACCGCCGGCACGCTTTACCTCGTCCCGAACACGCTCGGCGAAGGCGACGAATCGATGCTCGCGGCCGTCCTGCCCGCGGCCGTGCAGGCGCGCGCCGGCACGCTCGGCTATTACATCGGCGAGAACGCGAAGACGACGCGCGCGTTTCTGAAGAAGATCGGCACGACACGCCCGATCCAGGAAATCGAGATCAGCGAACTGAACGTCAATACGCCGGCCGGCGCCATCGACCGGCTCCTCGCGCCCGTGCTGGCCGGTGCGGACGCCGGCCTCGTGTCGGAAGCCGGCTGCCCGGCCGTCGCCGATCCCGGTGCATTGCTGGTGCGCCGCGCGCACGAGCGCGGCGTAAAGGTCGTGCCGCTCGTCGGGCCGAGTTCGATCTTGCTCGCGCTGATGGCATCGGGCCTGAACGGCCAGAGTTTCGCGTTCAATGGCTACCTGCCGGTCGACGCGGCCGCGCGCGCGAAACGCCTGCGCGAACTCGAGCAACTGTCACGCAAGGCGCGCCAGACGCAGATCTTCATCGAAACGCCGTACCGGAATCACGCGATGCTCGACACGCTCGTCGCGACCTGTGCGCCGTCGACGCAGATCTGCGTCGCGGCCGACCTGACCCTCGCGACCGAGACGATCGCGAGCCGTACCGTAGCGGACTGGAAAAAGGCGCCTGCGCCGAATCTGCACAAGCGCCCTGCGATCTTCCTGCTGCTGGCGAACTGAAGCCGCAGCAGGCGTCCACCACGTGAACGGCGGGCCATCGCGGCCCGCCCGCCTCCTGTTAGCGCAGGCTGACCGACGCGCCGCCGGCCGTCAGCGCCTTCATCGCGGCGCCGCCGACGGCCGCGCCGAACTTGCGCGCGACGCGGTTCGTCAGGCTTTCCTTCACCGTATAGTCGACGAGATCAGGCGCCTTCAGCACGTCGCGCGCGACCGTGTCGGTCGTACCATAGCCGTCCGCCAGCCCGAGCTCGACGCTCTTCTCGCCCGTCCAGAACAGGCCCGAGAACATGTCGGGCGTCTCGTGCAGCCGCTTGCCGCGGCCATCCTTCACGGCCTTGATGAACTGCGCGTGCACCTGGTCGAGCAACGCCTGCGCATGCGCATCCATCTTCGGCGTTTCCGGCGAGAACGGGTCGTAGAAGCCCTTGTTTTCGCCCGACGTATGCAGGCGCCGCTCGACGCCGAGCTTGCCCATCAGACCAGTAAAGCCGAACCCATCCATCAGCACGCCGATCGACCCGACGATGCTCGCCTTGTCGACGAAGATCTTGTCGGCCGCCGACGCGATGTAATAGCCACCCGATGCGCACATGTCGGTCACGACGACGTACAGCGGCTTGTCCGGATACTTCGCACGCAGCCGACGGATCTCGTCGTAGACCATTCCGGCCTGCACCGGGCTGCCGCCCGGGCTGTTGATCCGCAGCACGACCCCGGCCGTGCCGTCGTCGTCGAACGCGGCGTCGAGCGCCGTGTTGATGTCGTCGGCGTTTGCATTGACACCGGCCGCGATCTCGCCGTCGATCGTCACGAGCGCCGTATGCCGTCCGCTCGACGAGAACTTCGAATCGCTCGAGAAATCGATCAGCGCGAACGCGAACAGCACGAACACGGCGAGGAACGCGAAGCGGAAGAAGATCTTCCAGCGCCGCGCCGCGCGCTGCTCCTTGACGGCCGCGAGCGCGATCCGCTCGAGCGCCGCACGCTCCCAGTTCGGTTCACGGCCGTCGGGACGGGAGGAGGAATCCGGGGAATTCGGTTGGTCGGCCATGCAGTGTTGTCGTTAGTCGGTCGTGGCGGGAACGGCGGGACGCAGGTCGGCGTCGGGCACCCAGAATACCGCACGCCCGTCGGACGTGTCGCGCTCGTCGACCTCGACCGGCCGCAGGCGGCCACCACGGCACGGGCCGCCGACGCACTTGCCGGTGTTCGGCTCGTAGATCGCGCCATGCGTCGCGCACATCAGGTAGAGGCCCGACGACTCGAAGAACTGCCCTTCGGCCCAGTCGAGCTCCATCGGCACATGCGCGCAGCGATTCAGGTACCCGTATGCCTGGCCCTCGTAACGCACGAAGAACACGACGGCCTGCTCGCCGCGCAGCGTCGCATCGACGCGCACGCCGGCGCCGCCGTCGGCCAGCGCATCCGATGCGCACACGCGCACGGCGTCCGGCGCCGCACTCATGCGTGCTCCCGCAGCCACGCGGCCAGCGCGCCGACGTCCGGCGCGACGAAGCGCGGCGCGAGCGCAGCCAGTGCATCGGCCGTGTGCGCGCCGTACGCGACGCCGACGCCTGCCGCCCCGGCACTCGCAGCCATCTGCAGGTCGTGCGTCGTGTCGCCGATCATCACGGTGCGCGACAGGTCCTGCCCCAATTCCCGGGACAGCTCATGCAGCATCGCCGGATGCGGCTTCGAGAAGGTTTCGTCGGCGCAGCGCGTCGCATCGAACAGGCTCGTCAGCTTCGACTGGTCCAGCACGCGGTTCAGCCCGACCCGCCCCTTGCCGGTTGCAACGGCGAGCAGATAGCCCGTGTCGCGCAGCTCGGCGAGCAGTTCGCGCACGCCGGCGAACAGCTCGATGCGCTGGTCGTCGAGCAGATAGTGATAGCGGTAGCGCTCGGCGAGCCGCGAGTAGTCGGACGGATCCAGGGTCGGAGCCGTAATCTGCAACGCATCGCGCAGGCCGAGGCCGATCACGTAGCGCGACGCCTCGTCGGACGGCGTGGGCAGGCCGAGATCGCGGCATGCGGCCTGGATGCTGTGCGCGATGTGCGCAGTCGAATCCATCAGCGTGCCGTCCCAGTCGAAGACGATCAGGTCAAATTGCTGTCGAGCCATGCGGTTCAGGCGGTATCGCGCAGTGCGCTGAGTTGATCGAGGAAGCGCCGGCATTCGTCCGGCAGCGGCGCATCGAACTGCAGCGCCTCACCGGTCAGCGGGTGAGCGAGCCGCAGCCGGTACGCATGCAGGAACATCCGTTTCAACGACGGCTGCGCATTCGCGCGCGCCAGCGCCTTGTTCAGTGCGAAATCGCCATACTTGGCGTCGCCGGCGATCGGCAGGCCGAGATGCGCGAGGTGCACACGGATCTGATGGGTCCGACCCGTTTTGAGTTCCGCTTCGAGAAGCGCGTACTCGGGCCAGAGGTCGACGAGGTTGAACACCGTATGCGACGGCAGCCCGTCGTCCTGCACACGCACGCGGCGCTCCCCTTCCGGGGTCGAATACTTGAACAGCGGCGCCTTCACCGCGCGGCGACGCCCCCAGTCGGACTGCCATTCGCCGTGGACGCACGCGAAGTAGCGCTTGTCCATCTTGTTCTCGCGGATCTGTTCGTGCAGGCCCACCAGCGCCGTGCGCTTCTTCGCGAGCATCAGGACCCCGGACGTCTCGCGGTCGAGCCGGTGCACGAGTTCGAGGAATTTCGCGCGCGGGCGCGCCTGGCGCATCTGCTCGATCACGCCGAACGCGACGCCGCTGCCGCCGTGGACGGCAACCCCGGCCGGCTTGTTGATGACGAGCATCGCGTCGTCCTCGAACAGCACGTCGAAGTGCGCGGGCGGCACGATGGTGGCTTCGGCGCGCGCAAGGTCGGCCGCGGCCACGCGGATGGGCGGCACGCGGACGAGGTCGCCGAGCGCGAGCCGGTACTGCGCATCGACCCGACCCTTATTCACACGCACTTCGCCGCTGCGCAGGATCCGGTAAATATGGCTTTTCGGCACGCCTTTACAGACGCGCAAAAGGAAATTGTCGATACGCTGACCGGCCGAGCTTTCGTCGATCTCGAGCATCGATACCTGGCCGCTTGCGACCGAATTCTGGGATATTTTGCCTAACTCGTTCATACTGAATATAATTTTGCCCAGCCTGACGTTGCGGGCGGCCTCACCGGCCGGCCCGGACCAACCGGGCAAGGCGCAAGCGCAAACCGCTATTTTACTTGCGCCGGGGGTCTGCTGCTCGCCCCTAATCAAAGAGATGCAGCAAGTTGCACGCACGGCGCCGCCCGTCGGCAAGGATCGCGCCCACAGGCGGATTCGGTCGGCAAGGCGCCGCGGTAACGGAAAGTTGGTTGAAAAGAATTTGATCGGCAGCCCGACGGCGCGAAGTGCGTCCGCGCAGGCTGCCGGTTGCGAAAATTACGGCGTTGCGCCCGATTTGGCTCCGCGAAGCGTGTGGAGCCTGGCGACGTCAAACCAGGGAAGTACACCCCAGGCGGGAAAGTCGGGCTGGATTCGATACTCCCCGCTGCGGCCCAAGCCGCAGCATCTGCCGCCCGTTGGCACGCGCGTCGCATGGCGACGCGCCCCGCGGCAGTGCCCGGCCTCAGGCTTAGCGCGCTTTGACAGCGTGCGGTGTGTGGACGCCGTGCTTTGAAGCCGTGTTCGCAGGTGCCCTATGGCCGCCGGCCCCGTCTTTCGGGCCCAAGCGCCTCTTCAGGCAATTCTCCCCGCCATCGTTCCCGCTCCAGCGTGCTTGTGACAACACAACAAGGCGCGGCCTGCCGTCGTTCCCGCCCTCGCGACTGACAACCGCGAGGCGCCGCCAGCAGAGCCGCCTGGAGTCGTTCATGAAACGCATGCTGTTCAATGCGACGCAGCAGGAGGAGCTGCGCGTCGCCATCGTCGATGGGCAGAAGCTCATCGACATCGACATCGAGACAGCCGGGCGCGAACAGCGCAAAGGCAATATCTATAAAGGTGTCATCACCCGTATCGAGCCGTCGCTCGAAGCGTGCTTCGTCAACTACGGCGAAGACCGCCACGGCTTCCTGCCGTTCAAGGAAGTTGCCCGCCAGTACTTCAAGGAAGGCATCGACATGCGCTCCGCGCGCATCCAGGATGCCCTGCGCGAAGGCCAGGAGCTGATCGTCCAGGTCGAGAAGGAAGAGCGCGGCAACAAGGGCGCTGCCCTCACCACGTTCATCTCGCTCGCCGGCCGCTACCTGGTGCTGATGCCGAACAATCCGCGCGGCGGCGGCGTGTCGCGCCGGATCGAAGGCGACGAGCGTCAGGAACTGCGCGAGACGATGGCGCAACTGCAGATCCCGGACGGCATGAGCATGATCGCCCGTACCGCGGGCATCGGCCGCAGCGCCGAGGAACTGCAGTGGGACCTGAACTACCTGCTGCAACTGTGGCGCGCGATCGAAGCAGCGTCGCAAAGCGGCAACGCCGGCCAGCCGATGCTGATCTATCTGGAATCGAGCCTCGTGATCCGCGCGATCCGGGACTATTTCCAGCCCGATATCGGCGAAATCCTGATCGATACGAACGAAATCCACGATCAGGCCCGCGCCTTCATGGATATCGTGATGCCGGACAACGTCGCGAAGGTGAAGCGCTACCACGACGACGTGCCGCTGTTCTCCCGCTTCCAGATCGAACACCAGATCGAGACCGCGTACTCGCGCACGGTGCCGCTGCCGTCGGGCGGCGCGATCGTGATCGACCACACCGAAGCGCTCGTCGCGATCGACGTGAACTCGGCGCGCGCGACCAAGGGCGCGGACATCGAGGAAACGGCGACCCGCACGAACCTCGAAGCAGCCGACGAAGTCGCCCGCCAGCTCCGCCTGCGCGACCTCGGCGGCCTGATCGTGATCGATTTCATCGACATGGAATCGGCCAAGAGCCAGCGCGAAGTCGAGCAGCGCCTGAAAGACGCGCTCAAGCACGACCGCGCCCGCGTCCAGATGGGCAAGATCTCCCGCTTCGGCCTGATGGAACTGTCGCGCCAGCGCCTGCGTCCGGCCCTGTCGGAAGGCAGCCACGTGACCTGCCCGCGTTGTAACGGCACCGGCCATATCCGCGATACCGAATCGTCCGCGCTGCAAGTCCTGCGGATCATTCAGGAAGAAGCGATGAAGGAAAACACCGCGGCGATCCACTGCCAGGTGCCGGTCGAGGTGACCGCCTTCCTGCTCAACGAAAAGCGTCAGGAAATCAACAAGATCGAGTCGCGCTTCAAGGTCGGCATCGTGCTGATCCCGAACAAGCACCTCGATACGCCGCACTACAAGCTCGAGCGCCTGCGCCACGACGACGCACGTCTCGACGATCCGCGCGCGTCCTGGAAGATGGCCGAGGAAGCCGCCCGCGAACTCGAGTCGGAAACCGGCTACAGCAAGCGCGCGGCGGAAGTGAAGCCGAAGCAGGAAGCCGCGGTCAAGGGCATCACGCCCGAGCGTCCGGCACCGAGCCCGGCACCGCAGCGCCCGGTCGAACCCGTTGCAGCGCCCACGCCTGTCGCGCCGGCCAGCGGCGGCTTCATCGGCTGGCTGAAAGGTCTGTTCGGCGTGTCGCCGGCGCCCGCACCCGCACCGGTTGCTCCGGCACCGGCGAAGGAGCAGGCAGCCCGT
>NZ_JAAGPG010000179.1:0-15232 GCF_017104665.1 Burkholderia sp. Se-20378
CTGGAGTTCAGACGTTTGCTCGTCCGAGCCTCGCTTGCGCCGATTGCCTTCGCAACATCCATCAGGTCGGCCCGCACGCGGTCGATGCCGGCGTCCGTGCTTTGCGGCGTGACGGGCAGCCAGATGCCGTCCGCGCCGGACGCGAAGGCCATGTAGGTCGACGCGTGCGGCGCATCTTCGGCCGGCAGCCGGTACGTGACCGGCCGCGTCGACGGCGTCGTGCCGGGTGTCGTGCCCGGCGACGTGGAAGCCGCGCCGGATGCACCGTCGCCGCCGCCACCGCAAGCGGCCAGGCTGCCCAGCAGCGGCAAGCCGAGAAAGGCGGCCGAATATCGAATGAAGCCGCGCCGGCCGGTATCCGGCGCGTGCTGCGTACGCTTGCCTGCGCTCGCGTGGGTACGTCGTTTCGTCATGTTTCAACTCCATTGCGCGGTCGGCGCGCACGCGTACGCGCCGGCTTCCGTCTCGCAAGACGGATTCCGCATTGTTTTCAGTAGTCCGGAATGAACGGCTGCCTGTTACGGTCGTGCGGGCCGGTCACGCATGCCGGCCCGCGGCCGCGTTCAGGCCGGCTGCTGCTGCGTGGTGCAGTGGATACCGCCACCGCCCGCGGCGATGCCGTCGATGTTCAGCTGGATGACCTCGCGCCCCGGGAACAGGTCGACGAGCGTGTCGCGCGTATTCCGGTCGGCGCGGCTGTCGCCGAATTGCGGTGCGATCACTGCGCGGTTGCACACGTAGAAGTTGATATAGCCGGCCGCGAATTCCTCGTTCTCGTATTGATGCCGGACGGACTTCGGGCCCGGCAGCACGACAACTTTCAACGGACGGCCCTTCGCATCGGTCGATTTCCGCAGGATCTCCAGATGCTGCCGCGTCACCGCGTGATCGTACGACGACGGGTCGGTATCGAGCCCTGCCACCACGACGCCCGGGCTCGTGAAGCGTGCATAGAAATCGGTATGCCCGTCGGTGATGTCCTTGCCCGCGATGCCGGGCAGCCAGATGATCTTCTTCAGCCCGAGCAGCCGGCTCAGCTCCGCCTCGCACTGTGCCTGGCTGACGCCCGGATTGCGGTTCGGATTGAGCACGCAGCTGCGCGTGATGATCGCCGTGCCTTCGCCGTCCACCTCGATGCCGCCGCCTTCGAGCACCAGCCGCGTGTCGAGCAGCCGCGCACCGGCGCGCTCCGCCACGAACGGCGCGACTTCCGCGTCCTGGTCGTGCTCCTGCTTGTTGCCCCAGCCGTTGAAATTGAAGCTCACGCCGCCGAGCTGGCCCGACGCGTTCTTCACGAACACGGGCCCCGTGTCGCGCATCCACAGATCGTCGATCGGGTGCTGGACCAGCTCGACCGACGAACCGCACAGCCGCGACGCGATCGCATAGTCCTGCTCGCGCACCAGCATCTTGAGCGGCTCGTGCGCGGCGATCGCCTTCGCGATCGCGGCCAGGTTCGCGCGCGCGACAGGCAACAGCCGCGCGCCCCAGATGTCCTCGCTCGGGCCGAACGCCATCCACGTCGCCGTATGCGGCGCACCCTCGTCCGGCATGTGCCAGGTTGCGCCCTGCTGCGCGTGCGCGGCGCGGCCGAGCAACCCGCCCAGCGTGCTGGCGGCCAGCGCCGCCCCCGATACGGACAGGCCGTGTTTCAACAGTTGACGTCTCGTTGTCATGGCATTCCTCTTTCGCTTGCCGGTTGCTTCGTGTGCTTCGGTTGTTTCAATCGTTCGGTGACTTCGTGATGCGCGGTCACGGCCGCGCCGTCTTGAAGCCGAGCCAGGTCCGGCCTTCCAGACGCATCGCGGCCGGCGATTCGGCGATCGGCGTGAACAGCGTACGCCGCGTCGCCTCGTCCGGATAGATGCCGGGATCGCGCACCAGCGCCGGGTCCATCAGCTTCAGCGCGCCCTGGTTCGCGTTCGCATAGCGCGTCGAATTCGAGATCTTCGCGATCACGTCCGGACGCAGGATGTAGTTGATGAACGCATGCGCGTTGTCCGGATGCTTCGCGGACGCCGGAATGACCATCGCGTCGAACCACATCAGGGTGCCGATCCGCGGAATGTCGTACACGACGTCGCGTTTCGGATCGCGCGCCTTCGCCTTCTGCGCGGCCAGGTTGATCGCGCCGGAGAAGCCGACCGTCACGCACAGCTCGCCGTCGATCAGCTCGTTGGAATCGGACGAATTGACGAACTCGCGGATGAACGGCCGGATCTTCATCAGCATCGCCTGCGCGGCCGCATAGTCCTGCGCGGACGGATGCATCGGATCGCGGCCGATATAGCGCAACGCCAGCGGCAGCACGGTGCTCGCGGAGTCCTGCAGGCCCAGCCCGCACTTCGCGGCGACGCGCGTCGCGATTTCCGGCTTGAACAGCAGGTCGAGGCTGTCGGCCGGCATGTCCTTGCCGAGGATCGCACGCACCTTGGCGCGGTCGTAGCCGACGCCCACGGTGCCCCACATGTACGGCACGCCGTACTGGTTGCCCGGATCGGATTGCGCCATCTGCTTCAGCAGCGACGGATCGAGATACTTCAGGTTCGGCAGCCGGTTCTTGTCGAGCTTGCGAAACACGCCGGCCTGGATCTGCTTGGCCATGAAGTCGTTGGTCGGCCACACGAGGTCGTAGCCGCTGTTGCCGGTCAGCAACTTCGACTGCAGCGTCTCGTCGCTGTCGTATGCGTCGTAGCGCACCTTGATGCCGGTTTCCTTCTCGAAGCCGGCCAGCGTATCCGGCGCGAAGTAATTGCTCCAGTTGTACAGGTTCAGCACCTTCTCTTCATCGGCGCGGGCCGTGCCGGCCAGCACGCACAGCGCGAGGCCCGGCACCGCGAAGCGCAACCATCCTTGCCGTTTCATCGGGCCTCCTTCATCGATAACAGGACGATACGCCGTCGCTGGTCAGCAACGTGCGATACATCTCCGGGCGGCGATCGCGGAAAAAGCCCCACGATTGCCGGTCGGCGCGGATCGCGTCGAGATCGAACGTGTGCACGAGCACGACTTCGTCGGTGCGGTTCGCCTCGGCCCGCTTCTCGCCGGTGTGATCCGCGATGAAGCTCGACCCGTAGAACACGCCCGTGAGCCCCTGCTGCTCCGGATTGCCGTTGCCGAAGCCGACTTCACGGCCGATCCGGTTCGCGGCCACCACCGGCACCATGTTGGCCGCCGCGTGGCCCTGCATCGTCCGCTGCCAGTGGCCGGACGAATCGAACGCACTGCTGAACGGCTCCGAGCCGATGATGGTCGGAAAGCACAGGATCTCGGCGCCCATCAGCGCGAGGCTGCGCGCCGTCTCCGGATACCACTGGTCCCAGCAGATGCCGATGCCGATCCGGCCGAAGCGCGTATCCCACACCTTGAAGCCGGTGTCGCCCGGCGTGAAATAGAACTTTTCCGTATAACCCGGCCCGTCCGGGATATGCGTCTTGCGATAGACGCCGAGCACGCGCCCGTCGGCGTCAGCGACGGCGATCGAGTTGTACGCGGCATTGCCCGCGCGCTCGAAGAAGCCGATCGGCAGCACGATGCCGAGTTCGCCGGCCAGCGCCGCGAAACGGGCGATCTGCGCGTTGCCTTCGAACGGCTGCGCGTGTTCGAGATGACGCACGTTCTGGTCGAGGCAGAAGTACGGCATCGCGAACAGCTCCGGGCACAGCACGAGATTCGCGCCCTGTGCGGCGGCCGCGCGGATCAGGCGCTCCGCGGTGGCCATGTTGTCTTCGAGATTCCAGCTGCCCGACGCCATCTGGACGGCGGCGACGGTGATGTGTTTGGACGGCATTGCGATTGCTCCTCGGTAGGACCGGAAACCGCTGACGAAACGTCGCTCAGTTCGCGACGGACGGCTGTTGCTGCGTCGAACAGTGGATGCTGCCACCGCCGATCGACAGCGTCGGAATCGGCAGCATCTCCACGTTACGCCCCGGGAACGCGCGACTGAATGCCTCGCGCGCGGCCTGATCCTGCTCGACGCCGAACGCGGACACGATCACCGCGCCGTTCACCAGAATGTAGTTCGCATAGCAATCGCAGTAGCGCTCGGAGCCGAAGCGTTCGGTGACGATCGGAGACGGCAGGTCGAGCAGTTCGAAGCGGCGCCCCGCCGCATCGGTCGCGAGCTCCAGCGCGCGACGGTTTTCCCGCATCACGTGAAAATAGTCGCCCTGCTCCGGCACCGCGGTCTGGCACAGCATCCGGCCGGGTGCGATGAACGACGCGATGCCGTCCACGTGCCCGTTCGTCTCCACTTCGTCGGGATTGCCCGGCAGCCAAATGATCTTCTCGACGCCCAGCATGCGGCGCAGCTCCGCCTCGATCTCCGCACGGCTCAGGTGCGGATTGCGATTCGGATGCAGCAGGCAGCTCTCGGTCGTGACCAGCGTACCCTGCCCGTCGACGTAAAACGAGCCGCCCTCCAGCACCGTGTGCGAATTGAAGATCTCCGCGCCGGCTGCACGAGCGATGTCCTGCCCGGCCTGCTGGCAGCCGTCATACGGCTGGTACTTCTCGCCCCAGCAGTTGAAGCGGAACACGGCCGCGCCCAGCCCGCGCTGTTCGCTCACGAGGAAGATCGGCCCGCAGTCGCGCAGCCAGTTGTCCTCGGCCGCGACCGGCAGCACGTCGACGCTCGCACCGACCATTTCCCGCGCGGCATCGGCCTGGCTGTGGTGCGCAGCCACCACGCAGCGCTGGTAGCGGGCGATCGTCCGCGCGACCAGCGCGAACTCGCGGCACACCTGCGCGTAATGGCTCCCCCACAGATCCTCGCGATCGTGGAGAACCGGCCATCCGAGCCACGTGGCATCCATGGACTCCCATTCCGCGGGCATCCGGTAACCGCGCTGGCGAGCATCAAAGCGACCCATCATTCCGTCTCCGTTGTGATTGATGGCCGATTGTGCGTCAGGTTAAACTTGATGAATATTGATATTTCTTGGCCGAATTAATCAATTCACCTCATACCTCGATGCAACGCGTTCCGTCCCTGAAACTGCTGACCGGCTTCGAAGCCGCAGCCCGGCTGGGTAATTTCTCGCGCGCGGCCGACGAGCTCCACCTGTCGCAATCGGCAATCAGCCATCAGATCCAGCAGCTCGAGGCGCAGCTCGGGCAGCCGCTGTTCCGCCGGCGCGGTCGCGGCGTCGAACTGACCATCGCCGGCGAGGTCCTGCAGCGCAGCGTGCAGCGCGCGATGGACACGCTGCGCGGCGGCCTCGACCGCATCGCGACCTACCTGAACCCGGGGCTGGTCGTGCTGGTGTGTCCCGCGCCGTTGCTGCACGGCTGGCTGCAGCCGCGCCTCGAGCAGTTGCAGCAGGTCCTGCCCGACCTGTGCCCGCTGCTGTCGACCGACGAAACCGCGCGCTACGTCGACGAGATCGACGTCGACATGACGATCGGCACGCGGCCGATGCTGCAGCCCGGCCTGCTGGATATCCCGTTCATGCGCGACGAATGGGTGACGGTGTGTGCGACGCCGCTGGCGGAACAACTCGAACGCGTGCCGCGCGACGAGCACCCGCGGCACGCGGGAGTCATCTGTCTCGAAGCCAGCCTGACCGACGAGCGCCTGGCGACGGTGTTCCGCGAGCGGCTGTCGGCATTCCGGATGCATGCGATCTACGACGACCAGCGGCTCGTGCTGGACGCCGTGCTGCGCGGCCGCGGCATCGCCTGCCTGCCGCGCCTCGTCGCGCAGGCGGGCATCGACCAGCGCACCCTGACCGTGCTCGCCGGCTACCCGCGCCTGCCCGGCACCACGTGGTGGCTGTCGCGCATGGAAGGCCCGTCGCGTTCGCCGATCGTCGAGCGGATGTTCGAATGGCTGGTCGAGCAAGGCAGCCTGTCGAGCGCATCCGGTCCGGCGCCCGACCACGCGCCGCCTCCACCCGCGTAATCGCACGCCGCAAAAAAAAACGTCCCGCTGGCTGGCGGGACGTTCGTCGAACTTCACATGCACACTGCGCAGCCGATCACGGCTCGTGACGCAGATACCCTTCCTTGCTCGGATCGCGCATCCGCCACGACACGATCAGCGAGATCGCGCACAGCACGGTCACGTACCAGTAGAAGGTTTCCTCGCTGCCGATCGACTTGAACCACAGCGCGACGTACTCGGCCGAACCGCCGAAGATCGCGTTCGCAACCGCATACGACAGGCCGACGCCCATCGCGCGCACTTCCGGCGGGAACATCTCGGCCTTGATCAGGCCGCTGATCGACGTGTAGAAGCTGACGATCGCGAGCGCGACGGTGATCAGCACGAATGCGGCGACCGGGCTCGTCACGTCCTTCAGCGCGTGCATCAGCGGCACCGTGCCGATCACCGCGAACGAACCGAACAGGATCATCGACGTGCGGCGGCCGATCTTGTCGGACAGCGCGCCGAACACCGGCTGCATCAGCATGTAGACGAGCAGCGCGACGGTCATCACGTTGCTGGCCGTCTTTGCATGCATGCCGGCCGTGTTCACGAGGTACTTCTGCATGTACGTCGTGAACGTGTAGAAGATCAGCGAGCCGCCGGCCGTGAAGCCGACCACCGTGAAGAACGCGCCCTTGTGCTGCCACACGCCGCGGATCGTGCCCGCGTCTTTCTTGTCGCGCGAGGCGGTCGTCGACGTTTCGTCGAGCGACTTGCGCAGGTACAGCGAGATCAGCGCGGCCGCCGCGCCGACCACGAACGGAACGCGCCAGCCCCACGCCTTCAGTTCATCGGCCGACAGCGTCTGCTGCAGGATCACGAGCACGAGCAGCGCGCACAGCTGGCCGCCGATCAGCGTCACGTACTGGAACGACGCGAAGAAGCCGCGGCGGCCTTTCAGCGCCACCTCGCTCATGTAGGTCGCGCTCGTACCGTATTCGCCACCCACCGACAGCCCCTGGAACAGCCGCGCGACCAGCAGCAGCGCCGGCGCGAGCGCGCCGATCTGCGCATAGGTCGGCAGCACCGCGATCACGAGCGAGCCGCCGCACATCATCAGCACGGAGATCATCATCGCGTTGCGGCGGCCGTGGCGGTCGGCGATGCGGCCGAACAGCCAGCCGCCGATCGGACGCATCAGGAAGCCGGCCGCGAACACACCCGCCGTGTTCAGCAGCTGCGTCGTGGTGTTGCCGCTCGGGAAGAATGCCGGCGCGAAGTACAGCGCGCAGAACGAGTAGATGTAGAAGTCGAACCACTCGACGAGGTTGCCCGACGAGGCGCCGACGATGGCGAACACGCGCCGCCGGGTGTCATGCGCGGACAGCGCAGCTTGGTCGGTCTGGACGTCCATGGATTGGTCAGTTCCTTTTAGTGCTTTCTGGGCGAGACGGCGGGAGCCGCCGCGTACGATCACACGTGGCACCGGTTCCGGCGCACGGCGCTACGGGATTTTAGCGAAATGTAAAGTAACAGGCTCTCCGGGTTCGTCCGGATGTAGAAAATTTTTCTCTTGCCATGCGTTCGTCATATGAAAACGCCAGCCGCAAGGCTGGCGTCCGATGCAAACTTTCCGCGGGCGATGTTCAGATCCGCACCTCCGGCGGCACGTAGCGGCACTCGTAGCGCTTGCGCACGGTGCCGGCCTCGTCGACGCTTTCCAGGAACACGTCGAATTGCCAGAGCCGCGCCATGTGCTTGAGCACCTCGTCGCTGTCGTTCGACAGGTGACGGTTGTCGGTCATGAAGTGGCGCAGCGTGAGGCTGCGGTCGCCGCGCGTGTTCACCGCCCACACCTGGATGTTCGGCTCGCGGTGATGGATGTCGTACTGCCGCGACAGCGCCTGCCGCACGTACTGGTAGCCCGAATCGTCGTGGATCGCCGACACCTCCAGCGAATCGCGCATGTCGTCGTCGAGCACCGAGAAGAGCCGCATGTCGCGAATCAGGCTCGGCGACAGATACTGTGCAATGAAGCTCTCGTCCTTGAAGTTGCGCATCGCGTAGTGCATCGCCGGCAGCCACGGGGTGCCCGCGATCTCCGGAAACCACTTGTAGTCTTCTTCCGTCGGCGCTTCGCAGATCCGCCGGATGTCGCTCATCATCGAGAAGCCGAGCGCATACGGGTTGATCCCGCTGTAGTACGGCTTCGTGACGGGCGGCTGGTAGACCACGTTGCTGTGCGAGTGCAGGAACTCCATCATGAAGCCGTCTTCCAGCTTCCCCTGGTTGTACAGCGTGTTCAGCAGCGTGTAGTGCCAGAACGTCGCCCAGCCTTCGTTCATCACCTGCGTCTGCCGCTGCGGGTAGAAATACTGGCCGATCTTGCGCACGATGCGGATCACTTCCCGCTCCCACGGTTCGAGCAGCGGCGCATTCTTCTCCGCGAAATACAGCAGGTTCTCCTGCGGCTCGGGCGGATAGCGGTCTTCCTGCTCCTCCATCAGCTCGGGCTTCTTGCCCGGCAGCGTGCGCCACAGTTCGTTTACCTGCGACTGCAGGTACGCCTCGCGCTCGCGCCGCAACGCGGATTCCTTCGACAGCGAAGGCTTCTGCGGCCGCTTGTAGCGGTCGACGCCGTAGTTCATCAGCGCATGGCACGAATCGAGCAGTTCCTCGACGCGATCGAGGCCGTAGCGCTCCTCGCATTCCGCGACGTAGTTCTTCGCGTACACGAGATAGTCGATGATCGCGTGCGCGTCGGTCCACAGCCGGAACAGGTAGTTGCCCTTGAAGAACGAGTTGTGCCCGTACGCCGCGTGCGCGATGACGAGCGCCTGCATCGTCATCGTGTTCTCTTCCATCAGGTACGCGATGCACGGGTTCGAGTTGATGACGATTTCGTACGCGAGCCCCATCTGGCCACGACGGTAGCTCTTCTCGGTCGACAGGAAGTGCTTGCCGAACGACCAGTGACGGTAGTTGACGGGCATCCCGACCGACGCGTACGCGTCCATCATCTGCTCGGCGCTGATCAGTTCGAGCTGGATCGGGTAGATGTCGAGCTCGTATTGTTCGGCGACCTGCGAGATGTGCGTGTCGTATTCCTCGAGCAGTTCGAACGTCCAGTCGGACGGGCACGGCAGCGGCTTGCGTTCGGCAACGTTCATACGCGCTTCCTTTTGCCCTGGGCCGGGCAAGTCGGCGGCCGGCGGCGGTGGTTCGGCCTGCCCGCGTTGCTGCGATGCGGCAGGGCCGGCCGTGTCGTCGCCGGAAGGGCGCGGCGCATAGCCGCGCGACTCGTTGTGCAGATGGCGGGTCGTCATGACATTTCCACCTGCTTTTCGAACAATTCGCGAAACACCGGGTAGATGTCGGCAGCCGATTCCACTTTTTTCATCGCGAGATGCGGCTGCGACAAGGCCAGTTGCGCGTATTCCAGCCACAGGTTCTGCTCTTCCGGCGCGACCTGGATATACGCGAAGTAACGCGTCTTCGTGAGGATATCCTCTTCCAGGATTTTGCGACACTTGGGTGAATCGTCGGTCCAGTTGTCGCCGTCGGATGCCTGCGCGCCGTAGATGTTCCACTCGGTCGGCGAGTAGCGCTCGTTCATCACCTTGCGCATCAGCTCGAGCGCACTCGACACCACCGTGCCGCCGCTCTCGGTCGAATGGAAGAAGGTGTCTTCGTCGACTTCCTCGGCACGCGTGTGGTGACGGATGAACACGACCTCGATGCGCTCGTAGTTCCGTTTGAGGAACAGGTACAGCAGGATGAAGAAGCGCTTCGACAGATCCTTGCGCTGCTCGTCCATCGAGCCCGATACGTCCATCAGACAGAACATCACGGCCTGGCTCGACGGTTGCGGCTGCTTCACGCGGTTGATGTAGCGCAGGTCGAACGGATCGATGAACGGAATCCGCCAGATGCGCCCCTTCAGGTGATGGATCTCGGCCTCGAGCACCGCGATCTCCGCGCGCCGGTCTTCCGGATCGCTCTTCATCGCCTCGAGCTGCGCTTCGAGTTCGCGCAGCTCGTTGACGAGCGGCGAGCCGAGCGCGATGCGACGCCCGAGCGCGCTGCGCAGCGAACGCACGACGTCGATGTTGTTCGGCGTGCCTTCCGCCGACCAGCCCGCGCGCACGTTCTTCCAGCTCGGCACCGTCAGCAGGTGCGTCTTCACGAGGCGCGGCAGCTCGAGATCGTCGAAGAAGTACTGCATGAACTCGTCACGCGACAACTCGAATACGAAGTCGTCCTGCCCTTCGCCCTCGTTGCTCGCCTGACTGCCCCCGCCGCCCGAGCCACCCTGCGGACGCGGGATCTTGTCGCCGCGCACGTAGTCCTCGTTGCCGGGGTGCACGTATTCACGACGTCCGCCAGGGGCGTGCCGAAAATTCGGCTCCGCGATGTCCTTGCGCGGGATCGTGATGCTTTGCGTGCTCTGGATATCCTTGATGCTACGGTCGCGCACCGCATCGGACACGGCGCGACGAATGTAGTTCTTGACGCGACGCAGAAAGCGTTCGCGGTTGGCGATACTCTTGTTCTTGCCGGCCAGCCTGCGGTCGATGATTTGATGAAGCACTCCCGGTCTCCCGCTCGAAAGTCGATATGCCGGGACGCTCGCCGCACATGCCGTCTCCCGTCATGCGGGCGGCGTCTCTGAAAGCGCCCGTACGGCGACACCGTACGGGCGCGGTACCGCGCGCGTCATGACGACTTGCGCACGCGCAGGTACCAGTCGCAAAGCAGCCTCACCTGCTTCGGCGTATAGCCCTTCGCGACCATCCGGTTCACAAAGTCCTCATGCTTGCGCTGCTCCTCCGCCGAACCCTTGGCGTTGAACGAAATCACCGGCAACAGTTCCTCGGTGTTCGAGAACATCTTCTTCTCGATCACGACGCGCAACTTCTCGTAGCTCGTCCACACGGGGTTCTTGCCGGCATTCGCCGCCCGTGCACGCAACACGAAGTTCACGATCTCGTTGCGGTAATCCTTCGGATTACTGATGCCCGCCGGCTTCTCGATCTTCTCCAGCTCCGCGTTCAGCGCGGCGCGGTCGAAGCTCTCGCCCGTATCGTGATCGCGGAATTCCTGATCCTGGATCCAGAAGTCCGCATACGTGACGTAGCGGTCGAAGATGTTCTGGCCATACTCCGAATACGACTCGAGGTAGGCCGTCTGGATCTCCTTGCCGATGAATTCCGCGTAGCGCGACGCGAGCACGTCCTTCACGAAGGACAGGTACTTCTGCTCGGTTTCCGGCGGGAACTGCTCGCGTTCGATCTGCTGTTCGAGCACGTACATCAGGTGCACGGGGTTGGCCGCGACCTCGCTCGAATCGAAGTTGAACACGCGCGACAGGATCTTGAACGCGAAGCGTGTCGACACGCCCGTCATCCCTTCGTCCACGCCCGCGTAATCGCGGTACTCCTGGTACGACTTCGCCTTCGGATCGGTGTCCTTGAGGTTTTCGCCGTCATACACCTGCATCTTCGAGAACAGGCTCGAATTCTCCGGTTCGTGCAGGCGCGACAGCACCGAGAACTGCGACATCATCTTCAGCGTGCCCGGCGCGCAGACGGCCTCGGCCAGCGACGAGTTGCGGATCAGCTTCTCGTAGATCTTGGTCTCTTCCGAAACGCGCAGGCAGTACGGCACCTTCACGACGAAGATCCGGTCGAGCAGTGCCTCGTTGTTGCGGTTGTTGCGGAACGCCTTCCACTCCGACTCGTTCGAGTGCGCGAGGATGATCCCGTCGAACGGAATCGCGCCGAAGCCCTCGGTGCCCTTGAAGTTGCCTTCCTGCGTGGCGGTGAGCAGCGGGTGCAGCACCTTGATCGGCGCCTTGAACATTTCGACGAACTCGAGCAGGCCCTGGTTCGCCAGGCACAGGCCGCCCGAGTAGCTGTACGCGTCGGCGTCGTCCTGCGCGTACTGTTCGAGCTTGCGGATATCGACCTTGCCGACCAGCGACGAGATGTCCTGGTTGTTCTCGTCACCCGGCTCCGTCTTCGCGATGCCGACCTGCCGCAGGATCGACGGATAGCGGCGGACCACGCGGAACTGGCGGATATCGCCGTTGTATTCGTGCAGCCGCTTGACGGCCCACGGACTCAGGATGTTCTTCAGGTAGCGGCGCGGAATGCCGTACTGTTCTTCAAGGATCGGGCCGTCTTCGTCGTAGTCGAACAGCCCGAGCGGCGATTCGTTGACGGGCGAACCCTTCAGCGAATAGAACGGCACGCGTTCCATCAGTTGCTTCAGACGCTCGGCGATCGACGACTTGCCGCCGCCCACCGGGCCAAGCAGATAGAGGATCTGCTTCTTCTCTTCGAGCCCTTGCGCAGCGTGGCGGAAGTAGGCGACCACCTGCTCGATCACCTCCTCCATTCCGTAGAACTCACGGAATGCGGGATAGACCTTGATGACCTTGTTCGCAAAGATCCGCGACAAACGCGGGTCGTTGCGGGTATCGATGTGTTCAGGTTCCCCGATTGCTTCCAGCATGCGTTCACCAGCCGTCGCGTACGCGGATGGATCGTTCTTGCAGAGCGCGAGATACTCCTCCAGCGAGAGCTCTTCCTCTCGCGTTTTTTCGAAGCGGTTCGCGAAGCTGCTGTAAATATCCATGCTACCTCCCTCGCCTGAGTCTGAAGACGTGCCTGCCTTCGTACGACTGCGCAGAAGCAAGCGCGTTCGAATTCATCCTAAACCCTTTCTTATTTTTTTTCACGAACTCTTCGTATGAAGTTCGTCATTCTCGACAACACCGCTTGGACAACACATTTCGTCGTTTTACAATCGATCTCCCGAGCCGCAGAAACTGCATCCGGCGCGTCTCGTCGAACGACGGAACGTCTTGTGTGTTGGACACATCCGACGTCGTCACTTCTCCCCTTCATCCCTATACGTTTGAGCGGTCGTTTTCGACGACACGTTGCGCGCGCCGTTACAAATTTTTTTCGCAGTGCCCTTACGGAGATACCCGTACGACGGATGCGGGAACTTCACATGCGCCTGTGTTCGCATGCGTCGATGCAGGTCACGAGATGCACACGACGATGCACGATCGTCATTCATGCACGTCGCCTGACACATTTTTCCAAGGCGGAAACGACGACGCCCGCATGTCGCGGGCGTCGTTCGTCACCAAATGGGGATAGATGCGCGGCGCGCGCGAATCAGAAGGTTTCCCAGTCGTCCGAGTCAGCAGTAGCGGCAGTTTGCGCCGGTGCAGCGGAAGCAGCGACGGGCTTGCGCACCGGCGCCGCTGCGGCTGCGCGTTTCGGCGGTGCATCGCGATCGTCGCGTGCAGCCGCCTGGACGGGCGCGGCAACCGTTGCGGCGGGCGCACGCGGCGCGTGACGCACCGCAGCCGGCGCCACGGCGACTGGGCGTGCCGTGTCTTCATTGAGCTGGAATACCGCTGCCGTTTCACGCAGGCGCCCGGCCTGTTCGTCGAGCGATTGCGCGGCAGCCGCGGCTTCCTCGACGAGCGCCGCATTCTGCTGCGTGACTTCGTCCATCTGCGCGACCGCGCGCGCCACCTGGTCGATCCCGCCGCTCTGCTCCTCGGACGCCGCCGCGATCTCGCCCATGATGTCGGTCACGCGCTGCACCGCACCGATCACGTCGCTCATCGTGCGCCCTGCTTCGTCGACCAGCGTGGAACCCGACCGGATGCGCTCCACCGACGCGTCGATCAGCACCTTGATCTCCTTGGCCGCGGTCGACGAACGCTGCGCCAGGCTGCGCACCTCGCCCGCGACGACCGCGAAACCGCGGCCTTCCTCGCCTGCCCGCGCAGCTTCGACTGCGGCATTCAGCGCAAGAATGTTGGTCTGGAACGCGATTCCTTCGATGATCGCAATGATGTCCGCGATCTTTGCCGAGCTGTCGTTGATCTCGCCCATCGTGCCGACCACCTGGCCGACCACCGTATTGCCCTTGTTTGCAATCTCCGACGCATTCGCGGCCAGCGAACTCGCCTGGCGTGCATTGTCCGCGTTCTGTTTCACGGTGCCGGTCAGCTGCTCCATGCTCGACGCGGTTTCCTGCAGCGCCGCGGCCTGTTCCTCGGTGCGCGACGACAGGTCGATGTTGCCGGCCGCAATCTGGCGCGCCGCGGTCGCGATCGACTCGCTGCCGCCGCGCACGGTGCGCACCGTGTCGACGAGCCCGCGCTGCATCTTGCCGAGGCCCTCGAGAAGCTGGCCCATCTCGTCACGCCGGTCCACGACGATCGGGCGGCGCAGGTCGCCGGCGGCAATGGCGTCGAAATGCGCGAGTGCGTCGGCAATCGGGCGGCCGATCGCGCGGTTCAGCGTCAGCCACGACACGACCGCGGCGCCGAAGCCGGCCAACAGCGTGACGATCGCCAGCACGCGCAGCGTGTCGTACGCCGATTCCGCGTGATCGAAGCCGGCTTGCGCATCGGTGAACTGGAAGTTGCGCAGCGCCTCGCTCGCCGTCGCGAGGTCGTTGAAGCTCGCCTGGAGCCGCTTCGCGCCGTCGCCGATCCGGTCGGCCTGATTCGCCCCGACCACGCTCGCGAACGCGTCGCACTCGCGCTGCAACGCTTGCCGCTTCGCGGCGACGTCCTGGGCAAGCCGGTCTTCCTCCGGGCCGCGCGGCAACGCGAGGTATTTCTGCCACCACGCGTCGGACTGCGTGCGCATCGCGCGGCTTCGCTCGACTGCGGCAGCCGCGTCGGGCGTGCCGGCCAGCAGCGCCGCACGGTCGAGCGCCAGGCGTTCGCGCGCGGCGTAGATATCGGCCACCGACACGTCGACCGCGCTCGGCATCTGGTTCGTGAAAATTTCGCGCGTCGTATCGTTCGCGCGTGTCATGCCGTACACGCCGAGCCCGCCGATCACACCCAGGAGCACCGCCAGAAACGCCATCGTGAAACCGATGCGCGCACGAATCGTCAGGTTTTTGAACACCATCATCCTTCCTGTGTTGCGTCGTGATGGACGGGACAGGCCCGTCGCTTCGAAGCATTGCTTCTCCCGATGCATTTACGACCATGCACCGCACAACTTGATGGTGTTTCCGCTATTTTTTCGAATTATTCGTCTGTTTATTACAAATGGCTAAATGAATAATGCACGTTCCAGCGTGTACTGGAAGCCAAGTGACGGGAGGCGCTCCGCTGCCGGCGAGCGTAGCGGATACGCGGCCGGCCGTCGTTGGCGACGAGCCGGCCGCGACGCATGATCTGGCCCTATCCGGCCAGTTCGGCAAGCGTTGGAATCGACGGTTGCGCGCCCGCGCGCGTGACCGACAGCGCCGCTGCGCGTTGCGCGAAGCGGATGGCCGCGTCGACGTCCGCGCCGGCCGCGAGCCGTG